>NZ_JBHWEB010000034.1:41168-81051 GCF_042734395.1 Amycolatopsis sp. NPDC059657
GGGTTAGAACCGGCCGTACCACTCACGACCCCTAGTCCCTCTGTCGACGCTTCGGGCGGAGCACCAGGAGAACGCCCACGGAGAGCAGGCCGAGTGCGACCAGTGACGGAGGCAGTGGGTCGAAACCGGTGTTCGCCAAGGGTTTCGGGGCAGGCGAAGGTGTGACGTCCGGCGTACCGGGGGTGTTGACCTTGACGATGGCGGTCGCGCTGTCCGTCACCGGGGTGCTGGGCTGGGCTGTGTCGGGCGTTCCCGTGGCGGTCGCGGTGTTCGTCAGGTCGCCGGATTGAGGCGCGAGGGCCGTGCAGGTCCATTCGCGATGGTCGCCCGCGGCGAGGGTGTCGAACTTGCGGTCGCACTGGGGGTTGGTGGGGTCGGTGGCCTCGACGGGTGTGAGGTCGACGTTGCCGGTGTTGGTCACCGTGAGGGTGAAGGTGACGGTGGCGCCCGGGGTCGTGGTCGCGTCCGCCTTCTTCGTGAGGGTTATGGCGGGGGTCGCGAGTTTGACCGTGGCGTCGTCCGTCGAGGTCACGGGGCGGCCTGTGGGGTCGTTGCCGGTCGCGGTCGCGATGTTGGTGAGGTCGTGGCCGGGCATGGTGACCGTGCAGGTGATCGGGCTTGACACCGCGCCGGGTGCGAGGGTGCCGATGGTGATCGCGCAGGCGGGGGCGAGCGGGTCCGTCACCGTCACTTCGGTGAGGGGGACGTCGCCGGTGTTCTTCACGATGAGGGTGAAGGTCGCCTGCTGGCCGGTGAGGAGCGGCTTGGGGTCGGCGGTCTTGGTGATCGAAATGCCGGGGCCGATCACCGTGACCTCCGCGGTGCTGGTGCTCGTCACCGGCCTCTTGGTGGGGTCGTCGCCCGTCGCCGTAGCGGTGTTCGTGATGCCGGTTTGGGGGTTGATGGTGCATTGGTGACGTTGGGACGCGCCGGGTGTCAGTACCGCGATGGTGAAGGCGCAGGCGGGTGTCTTATCGTCCACAATGGACACCGAGGCCAGGGGAACGTCGCCGGTATTGGTCACTGTCAAGGTGAAGGTGACCTGCTCGCCAGGACGGACCTGGGTGGGCGAGGCCTCCTTGGTGAGCTTGATGCCGGGGTGGATGACGTCGACCGGGGCGTTCGCCGTCGCGGTCACCGGCGGGCCGACGGGTGGGGTGCCGGACACCGTGGCCACATTGACCACGTCGTCGGCGGGCGCGGGCATGGTGCAGGGGAAGCGCTGGACGCCGTTGATCGGGAGGCTCGGGAAGGCGCGGACGCATTCGGGGGCCAGCTGATCCGCGACCGTCACGTTCGTCAGCGGGACGTCGCCGGTGTTGGTGACCACGATTTCGAAGGTGACCGAGTCGCCGGTGCGGAACGGGCCGCCCCGGGTGTTCTTGGTGATCGAGATGCCAGGGCGCTGGACGGTGAACGTCGCGTCGTCCGCCGCGGTCACCGGGCGTTGGAGCGGGTCCGTTCCGGTGACCGTCGCCGTGTTCGTGAAGCCTTGGGCTCCCGCGACCGCCGTGCACTGGACCACCACTTCGGTGGCTGCGTCGAGTGACGGGAATGTCTTGGCACAGGACGAAGTTTGCGAGTCCACAATGGATACGTTGGTCAACGGCACGTCGCCGGTGTTCTTGACCTTGATGGTGAAGGTGACCGTGTCGCCTTCACGGACCTCGGCCGGTGATGCGTCCTTCACGATGGTCACCGCGGGGTGGATGACGTCGACCGCGGCCGTCGCCGTGTCCGTGACCGGGCGGCCGGTCGGATCATTGCCCGTTGCGACTGCCGTGTTGGTGAAGTCGTCCTGGGGTGCCTTGGTTGTGCACTGGTAAGTCTCGACGCCTTCAAGGCGAGCGAAAGTCTTGGTGCAGGAAGGAGTTTGCGGGTCCACAATGGATACGTCCGTCAGTGGAACGTCGCCCGTGTTCGTCACGACGATGGTGAACGTGACGTCGTCGCCCGCGCGGACCATACGCGGCGAGGCCTCCTTGGTGATCTTCACGGCCGGGTGGATGACGTCGATCTTCGCGTCGTCCGAGGTCGACAGCGGTGGTCCCGTCGGCGGGGAGCCGGAGACCTTGGCGACGTTCACAGTGTCGTCGGCCGGTGCCGTCATGGTGCATTCGTAGGTCTGTGACGCGCCGGGGGCGAGCGTGTCGATCGTCTTGGCGCAGGACGGGGCGAGTTCGTCGGTGACGGTGACCGCGGTCAGCGTGGAGTCGCCCGTGTTGGCGACGGTGATGGTGAACGTGACCGTGTCGCCGGTGCGGAACGGGCCGCCCTTGACGTCCTTGGTGATCGAGATTCCCGGATGCAGCACGGTGAACGTGGCGTCGTCCGTCGCGTCGACCGGTCGGCCGGTCGGGTCGGTTCCCGTTGCGGCGGCCGTGTTGGTGAAGCCGTCGGCTCCGGCCGTGACCGTGCAGGTGAACCGCTGTTCCGCACCCGAGGCCAGCTCCGCGAAGACCCGGCCGCAGGCGGGCGTCTTGTCATCCACAATGGACACCTGGGTCAGCGGGACGTCGCCGGTGTTCTTGACCTGGATGGTGAAGGTGACCGTGTCGCCTTCGCGAACCGCGCCGGGTGAGGCGTCCTTCGTGATCGTCACCGCGGGGTGGATGACGTCGACGGCAGCGTCGTCGGACGCGGTGACGGGGCGGTTCGACTGGTCGGTGCCCGTGGCCGAAGCGACGTTCACGAAGTCGTCCTTGCCTGCCACGAGCGTACAGGTGTACGTCTGTTTCTCTTGTGAGGCAAGGGTTCCGAGGGTTTTGGCGCAGCCGGGTGCGATCGGGTCGGCGACGGTGACCGCGGTCAAGGGGGAGTCGCCGGTGTTGGTCACCGTGATGGTGAAGGTGACCGTGTCGCCCGCGCGGACCACCGTGGGCGCGGCGTCCTTGGCGATGGCCAACCCCGGGTGGATGACGTTGACGGGTGCGTCGTCCGTCGCCGTCACCGGCGGGCCGACCGGTGGAGTACCGGTGACCGAGGCGACGTTCACGAAGTTGTCCTTGCCAGCCGCGACGGTGCAGCCGAAGGTCCAGGTCGCGCCGGGTGCCAATGCGCCGTCGTATGCCCGCGCGCACGCCGCGGCCAGGGCGTCCGTGACCTGGACGCCGGTCAGCGGCACGTCGCCGGTGTTGGTCACCGTGAGCTGGAACGGCACGGTGTCGCCTTCGCGGAACGGGCCGCCGGTGACGTCCTTCGCGAGCGTGATCGCCGGATGCGTCACCGTGAACGTCGCGTCGTCGGTGGCGTCGACCGGACGGCCGGTCGGGTCGGTGCCCGTAACGGCAGCCGTATTGGTGAAGCCTTGCTCGCCCGCGACGATCGTGCAGGTGTACGTCTGCTTCGCCTGCGGTTGCAGCGCGGCGAAGGTCTTGGCGCACGCGGGAACCGTGGCGTCCGTGACCGCCACGCCGGTGAGGACGGTGTCGCCCGTGTTCGTCACGGTGATCGTGTACGTGACCGTGTCGCCGGAGCGGACCACCGCGGGCGCGGCGTCCTTGGCGATCGAGAGCGCGGGGTGGATGACCTCGACCGCCGCGTCGGCCGTGACCTTGACCTCCTTGGCGAGGGGGTCCTTGCCGGTCGCGGTCGCGGTGTTCGTGAAGCCGCTGTCCGGCGCCTTGGCCGTGCAGGTGTGGGTCTGCGACTGCTGGGGCAGCAGCGTGCCGATCGTCTTCGCGCACGACGGCGTGCGGTCGTCGGTGACGGCCACGGCGGTGAGCGGGACGTCGCCGGTGTTGGTGACCGTGATGGTGAACGTGACCTCGTCGCCCGCGCGGACCACGCGCGGCGAGGCCTCCTTGGTGATGCTCAGCGCGGGACTGAGCACGGTCACCGTGGCCGAAGCCGTCGCCGTCACGGGCGGGCCGCCGTAGAAGTCGTCGGCGGTCACGGTCACCGTGTTCTTCGTCGTCTGGGAAGGGTTCGCGGTGCAGGTGTAGGTCGACGAGCCGCCTGCGAGCAGGTTGGTGATGGCGCGCGAGCAGGCCGTGGTGGTGTCGTCGGCGACCTTGATGTTTTGGAGTGGCGTGTCGCCGGTGTTGGTGACCTTGATCGTCCAGGTGACCGTGTCGCCCGCGTGGATGGTCTGCGGATCGGCCGACTTCTCGATCTTGATCGCGGGCGCGACGACCGGGACCGGCGCGTCGGCGGAGGCGGTGACCTGCTTGCCGAGCGCGTCGGTGCCGGTCGCGGTGGCGGTGTTGACGCCGTCGGGCACCGGGGCCTGTGCGGTGCAGGTGAAGGTCGACGCCTTGCCCGCGTCCAGCGCTGGCAGCGTGCGCGCGCACGACGGGGTCTTCGGATCGGCCACGGCGACCGAGGTCAGCGGCACGTCACCGGTGTTGGTGACGGTCACGGTGAACGTGACGGTCTCGCCGGTCCGGTAGCCCTCCTTGTCGGCCTTCTTGCTGACGCCGATCGCCGGATGCGTGACGTCGACCGTCACGCTGGACGACCCGTCGAGCGGCTCGTTGAGCGCGCTGGTGCCGGTGACCTTGGCGACGTTGGTGAAGTCGTCGGCAGGCGCGGTCGCGGTGCAGGTGTAGGTGGTGCTCTGGCCGCCGTTGAGGTTGCCGATCACCCTGGCGCAGGCGGGGAAGGCGTCGTCGGCCACGCGCACCCCGCTCGCCGGCGCGTTGCTCGGGTTCTTGACCTCGATCGTGAAGGTGACCTGGTCGCCCGCGTGCACCACGGCCGGCTTGGCCGTCTTGGTGATCTGCAGTTCCGGCACCGGCGTCGAGAAGGCGAGGTTCTGCGCCAGATAGGCGTCGCCGGAGGTCGCGAAGCCCAGCTTGGCGCTGGTCGAGCCCGCCGCGATGGTGTCGACGTTGAACGACTTCGCGTCGACGCTGAAGTTGTTCTTCACCGAGGGCGACGTCGCGTTGTCGGCGTTGGAGATGAAGAAGTTCTTGGTCGATCCGGTGGCGGGCTCGGCGACCGGCTTGTCGTTGATCAGGAACTGGTCGCCGTCGATGCCCCAGTCGCCCTCGTAGGCGGTGACGCCGACATGCGCGTCGGCAGCCGCCGCGCGGAAGCCGGTGATGGTCGTGGTGGTGGTCGGGTCGGAGCTGTTCTGGCGGACGTGTCCGTTGTAGACGAAGACCTCGCGTTTGTTCGGCGCGTGGTCCGGGTTCCGCTGGGGGTAGGCGTAGACCAGATCGATGGACCAGCCGCCCATGCAGTTGAAGCCCTTGGGCGCCCAGACGTTGCCGACGGTCAGGTTCAGCGGCGAGCCGGTCGGCGCCTTGGCGAACTGGCCGGTGACGTCGGCGTAGGCCGAGTAGTACTGGCCGCCGCTGTAGCTGTTCGACGGGTCCTCGGTGTAGCCGACGGGCGACAGATCGGCGGCCGCGCCGTCGCCGACGGTCAGCCGGACCTTCTGATCGGCGGGCTTTCCCTGTGGCAATACCGCGGGTGTGCGGTTGAGCCGGTCTTGGCACATTTTCGTCGCCAAGGGAACATTCGGCGCGTAGTTGTACACGCCCGTGTTACCCGCCCAGTTCAGCCGTGCGAAGGTGATTTTCGCGCCGGGCGGAATAGTGACCGAGGCGCTCGACGAGTTGAATGTGCCCGCGTCGGAGTCCACATCGGACCATTGCATGAAGAAATTGTCGTTGACCTGGGCGTCCTTGCGGTCTGCCGAGTTCGCGCAGTACACGGGGGTGTAACCGGGGATGGTCGGCGCGTTGTCGGCGGTGACCGGACAGCGGATGACGCCATTGCCCGCGTACAGGAAATCGCCGTACACGACCTCGTTGTAGTCCAGCGAGAATTGCTTCACGACACCCGCACCTGCCGGGTTCGCGCCGATCGCCGCGCTGGTGAAAAGGAGCGCGAGCGCCACGAACAAGCGAAGTGGCTTGCCGGAATTCCGCATGCGGGTAACCCCCAAAAAGGCCGGTGCGACTTTCGGAGCCTGGCACGCGGGCACGGCCGATGCTCGCCCGCTCACCCTGGAAGGGGACGCCGGTGAAGCCGCGACAGCACTCATGTCACTCGGTCGGGTTACCCGCTGGGCTCGACCGCCGGGTTTGTAAGACGGGTGACCCGGAACTGCCGGTGAACCTGCCGGTCGTTCCTCATGGTTCCCGGCGGCCGGATGCGGTGTCCTGAAAGTATGGTCGTCCGCGTACACAGCACTACCGCCAGCACCCCGGCCTGGATGCGGGCGATGAACAAACGCGCGGTCCTGGACTTCCTCCGCCGTTGCGGACCCGCGACCCGGCCGCAGGCGGTGGTCGACACGGGATTGTCGAAGCCGACCGTCGGGTTCGTGCTGAAGGCGCTCGAAGCGGCCGGGCTGGTCCGCTCGGCCGGGACGGTGACCACGCTCGCCGGGCGCACGGCGCCGCTCTACGAAGCCGATCCCGGCGCCGGGTACGTGCTGGGCATCGACATCGGCCGCCACTACATCCGGGCCGCCGTCTCCGACCTCGGCCGGACCGTGGTCGCGCGACGCGACGAGCCGAACCGGGCGTTCTCCGGCGGGGAGCTGGTGGCCGTGGTCGCGCGGATCGCGGCCGACACGATCGCGGGCGCCGGGCTCACCGCCGCCGAGATCATGGTCAGGGTGATCGGCTCGCCCGGCGTCGTCGACCCGGTCAACCGGTGCTTCCGGCACACGCCCAACCTGCCTGGCTGGGACCGTGCGGGGCTGCTCGACGAGCTCGAGGCCGCGTTCGGCGCCGAGGTGCTGGTCGAGAACGACGCGAACCTGGCCGCGGTCGGCGAATGGGAGAGCGGCGCCGCGCGGGGGACCTCGGTCTTCGGCTGCCTCACGGTCGGCACGGACTCCGGGCTGGGCCTGATGGTCAACGGCCGGGTGTTCCGCGGCGCGACCGGCGCGGCCGGTGAGATCAACTACCTGCCGTACGAGGAGGACCGGCCGTTGCATCAGCGGCTGGCGTACACGGTGGCCTCCGTGGCCGCCGTCATCGATCCGGAGCTGATCGTGCTCGCGGGCGGCAGCGACGGGGAACTGCTCGAGTCGGTCGAACGCTCGCTGCGCTCGCTGACCCCGTACCAGCCGACCGTCGTGGAGGGCGAGCTCGGCGCCGACGGGGTGCTGGTCGGTGCGATCAGCGTGGGCGTCCGTGCCGCCGAGGACCTGGTCTTCGAGCGCTGGGTGGCCGAAAACTAGCTGAAAAAAATCCCAATGCGGCATTGGTCAGGTTTCAGCACGCCAATGTGGCTTTCGTCAGCTCAAAGCTGACGAAAGCCACATTGGGATTTTTTTCAGCGGGTCAGCTCAGCGTGACCGCCGCGTCGTCGATGACGAAGGACGTCTGGAGCGACGCGTCCTCCACCGCCGTGAACTTCAGCGCGAGGGTCTGCCCGGCGAACGACGAGACGTCGATCGTCTTGAGCACGTACCCACCGGCCGCGTTGACGTTGGAGTAGCTGCCCAGCGTCGTGCTGCCACCGGCGACGGTCAGCTTGTCGTAGACCGTGCTGCCCGACTCGTTGGTGTCGATGTGCAGGTAGAACGTCAGCGTCGCCTTGCAGTTGGCCGGGATGGAGACCGACTGGGCGAGCGTGTCGGTGTGGCTGGAGCCGTAGCCGTCCATCCAGGCGTTCTGGGTGCCGCCGTGCGCGGGCTGGTCAGGGCCGTTGGCGCCGATGACGCCGCTGGACGCCGTCCAGCCGGTGCTGCCGGACTCGAAGCCGCCGTTGGTGAGCTTCTGGCCACTGCAGCCGCCCGTGGTGCCGACGGTCCAGGTGAACGAGGCCGAGCCGGTCTTGTTCGCCGCGTCCTTGGCGGTCACCGTGACGTTCGAGGTGCCCGCGGTGGTCGGGGTGCCCGAGATGGTGCCGGTCGAGGCGTTGATCGACAGGCCCGCGGGCAGCCCGGTCGCGGTCCAGCTGTACGGCGCGGTGCCGCCGCTGGCCGAGAGCGGGAGGTTGACGGCGGTGCCGGTCGCGGTGGACTGGTTACCCGGGTTCGAGACGGTGACCGTGCCGGTCGCGCTGCACGTCGGGTCGCCGGACTGAGCCGGGACGCTGACGGCGTCCCACGCGGCCTTGACGGTGTTGAACTCGGCGCAGCTACCGGGGAAGAGGTTCTTCGCCGCGGTCAGCGTCCAGGTGCGGTACTTGAGGTACGAGGCACCGCTGGTCTTGATCAGCATCGCGTTGTAGAAGATCTTCAGCGCGCTCTGCACACCCAGACCGGTGATCGTGGTGTTGTTGCAGGTGGTGCTGGTCGGCTGGCCGTTGGTCGGGTTGGTGCCCTCGGCGAGCAGGTAGAACCAGTGGTTGCCGGGGCCCGCGGCCGCGTGCACCTCGGTGTTGGGGATCTGGCTGTCGTAGCAGTTCTTGTGGCCCAGCGCCGACGGGTTGTACATGTTGCGGATCGGGCCGGAGCCGACCAGGTTGATCGTCTCGCCGATCAGGAAGTCCGGCACGTCGTACGGCGACGACTCGTTGGCGAACCACTCGGTCGAGGTGCCGAAGACGTCGGCGACGAACTCCTGGGTGCCCGCGCCGGAGATGCCGCCGGGGGTGTGGTCGTCGATGCCGTGACCGTGCTCGTGGGCGACCACGTCGAGCGAACCGATCCACTGGTTGGACTGGTTGTGCCCGATCTGGATCTGGCTGCCGTCGTAGTAGGCGTTGAGGTCGTTGAGGCCGACACGGACCGGCCAGCCGCCGCCGTTGCCGTCGAAGCTGTTACGGCCCAGCCACTGCGAGAGCATCTTGTTCTCGGTCTGCGCGGCGAACAGCGCGTCGACGCAGCCGGTCTCGCGGTTGGTGGCGTTGCCGTTGCCCCATGCGTCGTCAGGTCCGCTGAAGGTGGTGTTGTTCGCGGCGTCCTGGCAGCTGGTGTTGGTGATCGCCGGGTCTTTCATCGAGTAGGTGCTACCCGAGTGCGTGGTGTCGAGGTGCACGGCCGGGCCGTTGTAGCCGCTGTTGCCGTCACCGTTCATGACGTGTTCCTGGGTGTGCAGCACGGCGCCGGTGGCGGCGTCGACCACGACGTCCAGCTTGCTGGGGCCTTCGGCGTCCTTGCCGACGACCGTGCTCTTCCAGGCGAGCGCGGGGGTGCTGAGCGCGTAGGTGACGAGCTGCGCGGCGCCTACATTGTCCACAGTGGACAGCTGCTGGCGCGCGACGGCCTCGGCCTGCGCGGCGGTCAGCTTCGGCGTGGTGGTCGGCAGGTTGATCGCGACGTCCTGAGCGACCGACGTGCCCACGACCTGGCCGGTCGAGTTCGTCGCCACCACGAAGTCGCCACCGACGACCGGCAGGCCCTTGTAGGTCCGGTCGTACGGGATGTACTTCAGTCCGTTGGTGGAGGAGATCACGTTGTGCTGGACGAAAACATCGTCATTGCTCGCGTGGAGCGCGGCGGGTTTCGCCGCGACCAGGCTCTCCGCGGCGGACATCGCCATCGCGTCGGCCGTTTGGGCCGAAGCGGACGGCTGCGCCGCCTGTGCCGCCGAAGTCGTCGCGATGGCTGCCGCCAGCACGCCGGCCGCGGCGAGTACGCCAGGACGTCTCAATTTCATCGGTGGTTCTCCTCCGGGCAGGGTGATCCGGACCCGGGGTGCCGGGCCTGTGATCAATAGAGGTGAAAGGGTGTTACGACGAACCGCGAACAAGAATCCGGTGTTGGCACGCGGTGAACAACCGACGAACGTATTGAACTCATTGCGTTTCGGCGATGAGTCGATGAATGTGCGACAAAAAGCCGTAATGGCCCGATTCGGGCACTTCGGATAATACTGTCCACTCTGGCCGGTGGGGCCTGCACCCGTGTCGATGCGGTTGCTGAGGTCACCGCGCGCCCGGCCTTCGCTCGCGATGATCGTTTCATGGAACCGAAAAGGAGAACCGTCATGGCGGCGGCGCTGGCGGCGTCGCTGCTCATCCCCGCGACCGCCCAGGCGGCACCGGCCGATCGGCAGCGCGATCCGGTCCGCGCGTTAGAGCAAATGGCCCATCCACTGTGGTCGACCGAACCGGGACGGCCCACGGCCGATCTGGGCGCGCTGGGCGCGATGATCGGCAAGGCGAAGGTGGTCGGGCTCGGCGAGGCGACGCACGGCTCGCACGAGTTCTTCGCCATGAAGGAGCGGGTGTTCCGGTACCTCGTCGAGCACCAGGGGTTCACCACCTTCGCGCTGGAGATGAGCTGGTCGGCCGGGTTGAAGATCGACGAATACCTGCAGACGGGTGTGGGTGACGTCCGCGAGGTCGCCGCCAAGAACCTGGCCGGCAGCCCTTGGGACCGCGAGGAATTCGTGAGCCTGCTGACGTGGATGCGTGCGTACAACCGCGATCACCCCGGCCGCACCGTGCACTTCATCGGTGACGACATCGGCGCGCCCGCGGTGGACGACGAATTCTTCGAGCGGGTCACCGGATACGTGCGCCGTGAGCATCCGGAAACGCTGCCGCGGCTCACCGAGCTCTACTCCGGACTACGCCCGCTGGACACGTTCGCGTACGTACGCAAGCCGGTGGCGGAACGACGGCAGCTCGCGGACAAAGCCCGGCAAGCACTCGAGCTGATCACCGGTATGAAGGACCCGTGGGTCGTGCAGAACGCGCGCTTCATCGCCCAGACGGCCGAATTCCTCACCATCGACCCTGACGACAAGGCCACACTGCCGGAGTTCATGCGCCTGCGCGACCGTGTGATGGCGCAGAACGTCGAGTGGTGGCAGCGGCAGGTCGGCGGCAAGATCCTGGTTTCGGCGCACAACAACCACGTCGCCTACCTCTCGAGTGACTACCCGGTGCATCCGGAGACACAAGGGTCGTTCCTGCGCGGCGCCTTCGGCGACGGCTACCTCCCCATCGGCTTCACCTTCGACCGTGGCTCGTTCCTGTCGACGAGTCAGGCTGTCGGCGGCGGGAACTGGGAGAAGTTCACGGTGGACGCCGCCCCGCCCGGTACGGCGGAGGCCACGCTCGACCGGGTCCGGTACGAGGACTTCTACCTCGACGTCCGCACCGCGCCCCCGTCGGCGCGCGCCTGGCTGGACGCCGCCCACCCGACCCGGTCGATCGGCACGCTGTTCCCGGTCGAGCTCGAGAACGTCAGGCTGGCCAGGTCCTTCGATGTCGTGATCCACCTCCACGACGTACGGGCCGCCGTCAAACGCTCGTGACGGTTCGTCCCGCCGCACGGACAGGACGGCCCCGGTTCGTCGGCATGGACGAACGGTTGCGCGTCCCCGGCACCTAGGTTCGATTGCGAACGGGGTGCACGTCTGGCGCCCTGTGTCGTGAGGAGACGGGGAATGGGGACACTTCTGCGCGGTGGCCGGGTCCTCGACCCGGCCACCGGCTTCGACGGACTGGCCGATGTGCTGACCGACGGCGTCAAGGTGGCCGCGGTCGGCACCGGCTTGGACGCGCCGCCGGGTACCGAGGTCGTCGATATCACCGGCCTGGTGGCCGGGCCGGGTTTCGTGGACCTGCACAGCCACGTGCATTCGATCGCCGGGCAGCGGCTGCAGGCGATGGACGGGGTGACCACGGCGCTCGACCTCGAGGCCGGGTTGATGCCGATCGAGCGCGCGTACGCCGAGGCCGCCGCTGCCGGGCGTCCGCTCAACTACGGGTTTTCCGCGTCCTGGGGCGCGGCGCGGGGGCAGGTGCTGGCCGGGATCAAGCCGGACGCGCAGATCGACAGCGGGCTCGCCATACTCGGAAACCCGGCTTGGCAACGCTCTTCGTCGCCGAAGGAGCTCGCCGCCTGGCTGTCGCTTTTGGAGGGTGAACTCGCCGCCGGCGCGCTGGGCATCGGGATCCTGATGGGGTACGCACCGCTGAGCGAACCCGCCGAGTTCCTCGCGGTGGCGCGGCTCGCGGCGCGTGCGGGCGCGCCGACGTACACGCACGTGCGCGAGCTGATCGAGGTCGACCCCGCCACGCCCATCGACGGGTCGGAGGAGATCGTCGCCGCCGCGGGCGAGACCGGTGCCGCGATGCACCATTGTCACGTCAACAGCACCTCGGGGCATCACGTCGAGCGCGTGCTGAAATCGCTGGACCGCGCGCGCCGCGAGGGTTCGCGGGTGACGGTGGAGGCCTATCCGTACGGTGCGGGCAGCACCGCGATCGGTGCCGCGTTCCTGGAGCCGGAACGCTTGCGCATGAAGGGACTTCGCGCGTCGAGTGTGCTGATGCTCGAATCCGGCGAGCGCATCGCGGACGAGGCGCGGCTGCGGGAGCTGCGGCGCGCCGACCCCGGCGCGCCGTGCATCCTCGAATTCCTCGACGAGCGTGATCCGCGCGAGAACGCGTTGCTACGCCAGGCTTTGGCGTATCCGGACGCGATCGTCGCCAGCGACGCGATGCCCGTGTTCTGGCCGGATGGCAGCCAGGAGAGCACCAAATGGCCGCTGCCGCCAGGCGGGACGACACATCCGCGCACCGCGGGGACCTTCTCGAAGGCGCTGCGCCTGATGGTGCGCGAGACCGGCGCTTGGACGTGGCTGGAGGCGTTCCGGCGCTGCTCCTACCTACCGGCGCGGATCCTCGACGACGTGGCGCCCGCCGCACGCGGCAAGGGGCGGCTCGACGTCGGCGCGGACGCCGACCTGGTCGTGCTCGACCCCGCGAAGATCACCGACACCGCCACGTACACCGACTCGACGCGGCCGTCGACCGGCGTCCGGCACCTGTTCGTCGGCGGAGTTCCCGTTATCTCCCAAGGTGAGATTCTCGCGGACGCCTACCCGGGCACCGCGCTGCGGGGTGAGCCGCGATGAGCCTGCTCGAGGACATCGAGACCTTGGTGCGGTGCGAGTCGCCGTCGTCGGATCACGCGGCGGTCGCCCGCAGCGCCGAGGTCGTGGCGGCGCTCGGACGGCGGCTGCTGGGTGCCGAACCGGAGCGCATCGTCGTCGACGGGGTCACGCACCTGCGCTGGCGGTTCGGCGGCGACCCGAGGGTGCTGCTGCTCGGGCATCACGACACGGTGTGGCCGATCGGATCACTGGCGACGCATCCGTTCGAAGTGATCGACGGAGTGTTGCGCGGACCCGGCTGTTTCGACATGAAGGCCGGTGTCGTGATGGCGTTGCACGCCGCCGCGGCGCAGCCCGACCGTGCGGGCCTGTCGATACTGATCACGGGTGACGAGGAGGTCGGTTCGCCGTCGTCCCGCGCGCTCATCGAGGAGGAGGCGTGGGGCTGCGACGCGGTGTTCGTGCTGGAGGCCTCCGCGGACGGCGGCGCGCTGAAAACCCGTCGCAAAGGCACTTCCCTGTATTGGATCGAGGTCGAAGGCCGCGCCGCGCACGCCGGGCTCGAACCGGAAAAGGGCCGCAACGCGGGAGTCGAGATCGCGCACCAGATCCTCGCGGTCTCCCGGCTCGGTGACGCCGAACGGGGCACGACCGTCGTGCCGACCGTGGTGACCGCGGGCACGACCATGAACACCGTCCCGGCCGCCGCGAGCGTGTCGGTCGACGTCCGCGCGTGGGACAGCGCGGAACAGGAGCGCGTCGACGCGGCCATCCGCGAACTGCGGCCGGTACTCGACGGCACGCGGGTCCGTATCGTCGGCGGCATCAACCGGGCGCCGCTGGAGGCGGAGTCGTCGCAGGCGCTGTTCGAGCTGGCTTGCACGCTTGCCAAGGAATTGGACCTGGAGCCGCTCACGCCGGCCGCGGTCGGTGGCGCGTCGGACGGGAATTTCACCGCGGGGATGGGGACTCCGACACTCGACGGCCTCGGCGCCGTCGGCGGTGGCGCGCACGCCGACCACGAGCACGTGCTCACCGACGAGCTGCCCCGGCGCACCGCGTTGCTCACCGAACTGGTGAAAACCGTGCTGGCACAGGGAAATCCAGGTCAAGAAAGGGTGGTCCGGTGACCGAACTCGTGCTGAACTCGCCGGATCAGGCGGCGGAGACCGCGGCCGCGGCCTCGGGCGTGACCGTCCGCGACCTGGCCGAGGTGCCGGACCTGACCGCCGTGTGCCAGTTGTTCGAGTCGATCTGGCAGCGGGAGGAGCCCGGTTCCGGCCCGGTGAGCGCGGAACTCCTGCGCGCCATGGTCGCGTCGGGGAACTACGTCTCCGGTGCCTTCGACGACGGCGAACTGGTCGGCGCCTGCTTCGGGTTCTTCGGCAGCCCGGCGAAAAGCAGCCTGCACAGCCACATCGCGGGCGTCGCGCCGAAGGGAATGGGCCGAGGGCTCGGCTTCGCGCTCAAACTGCATCAGCGCGCGTGGGCGCTGCGCCAGGACGTCACCGCGATCTCGTGGACGTTCGACCCGCTGATCCGGCGCAACGCCTACTTCAACCTGACCAAGCTCGCCGCCGATCCCGCCGTCTACCTGCCGAACTTCTACGGCCGGATGCGCGACGCCATCAACGGGAGCGGTGACACCGACCGGCTCATGGTCACCTGGGATCTGCTGAGCGAGCCGGTGCGTGCGGCCGCGCAGGGTGAGCCGCGGCGCGTTCTGCCAGCAGGTGAGCCCGTGCTGCGGTCCGATTCGGACGGACGTCCGGTGAGCACGCCCGCCGACGCGCCGGTCGTGCTGGTGGGGGTCCCGCCGGACGTCGAGGCGTTGCGCCGGACCGACCCGGCGCTCGGCAGCGCGTGGCGCGCGGCGCTGCGTGAGGTGTTGCACGGCCTGATGGCGGACGGCGCCAGGGTCGTCGGATTCGATCGTGCCGGCTGGTACGTGGTTGCGAAGGAGCGCTCGTGAAACTGTCCGGTGTGGAAGTACTGCGCGTCAGCATGCCTTTGGTGGCGCCGTTCCGTACGTCGTTCGGCACGCAGGACGCGCGTGACATCCTGCTGCTGCGCGCGGTGACGCCGTCGGGCGAGGGCTGGGGCGAGTGCGGCGCGATGGCCGCGCCCGTCTACTCGTCGGAGTACACCGACGGCGTCGAGCACGTGCTCGAGAACTTCATGGTGCCCGCTTTGCTGCAGGCGGGCGAGATCACGGCGAACAAGGTCGCGCCGCTGCTGGCCAAGTTCAAGGGGCACCGGATGGCCAAGAGCGTGCTGGAGATGGCGGTGCTCGACGCCGAGCTGCGCGCGCACGATCTGTCGTTCGGCGCCGCGCTGGGGTCCACAAAGGACCGGGTGCCGTGCGGGGTCTCGGTCGGGATCATGGACTCGATCCCGCAGCTGCTGGACGTCGTCGGCGGCTACCTCGAAGCCGGGTACCTCCGCATCAAGCTGAAGATCGAGCCTGGCTGGGACGTCGAGCCGGTGCGCGCGGTGCGTGAGCGGTTCGGCGACGACGTGCTCCTGCAGGTCGACGCGAACACCGCGTACACGCTCGCCGACGCCGCGCAGCTCGCCAAGCTCGACCCGTTCAATCTGCTCCTGCTGGAACAGCCGCTCGAGGAGGAGGACGTGCACGGCCACGCCGAGCTGGCCAAGCACATCCGCACCCCGATCTGCCTCGATGAGTCCGTGGTCGACGCGCGGTCGGCCGCCGACGCGATCCGGCTCGGCGCCTGCCGGGTGGTCAACATCAAGCCGAGCCGTGTCGGCGGTTACCTCGAGGCCAAGCGGGTGCACGACGTCTGCGCGGCCAACGGCATCCCGGTCTGGTGCGGCGGGATGATCGAGACCGGGCTGGGCCGAGCGGCCAACGTCGCGCTCGCCTCGCTGCCGGGCTTCACCATGCCGGGTGACACGTCGGCGTCCGAGCGGTTCTACCGCCAGGACATCACCGAGCCGTTCGTGCTCGACGGCGGCTATCTCCAGGTGCCGGCCGGGCCCGGCCTGGGTGTCTCGCCGATTCCGGAGCGTCTCGCGGAAGTGACCACCCGAAAGAAGTGGCTGAGTTCGTAGCATCCGACGAATCCGGTGTTAGATTTCGTCGGATCGGACTACTCGGGTCCGATGTGACGGCGGTTACGTTCGGGTGGTGCTGACACCGGTGCCGGGAAAGACCCACACAAGCCTGGCGCGCGTCCTCGACGACCTCGGGGACGTGCTGCTGGAGCCTGTCGCGGGGGTGCGCGGGTCCAGGGATCTCGGTGGTGTGGTCATCCACGACCCGTTCGACACCTCGGAGTTCCCGGCCCGCGCGATCGTGCTCGGTGTCGGCGTCCGCGAGCCGGACGAGGTGATCCGGCTGCTGCTCGAATGCGGCGCGAAGCAGGCAGCGGCGCTGGTCGTACGGCTCCCGTTCGACCCGGCGCCCGAGGTCAGGCGTGCCGCGGACAAGTCCGGTGTCGCCTTGCTCGGCCTGGCCAACGGCGCGTCGTGGGCTCAGCTCGCGGCGCTGCTGCGCACACTGCTCGCCGAGGGTGATGTCGGCGGGAGCGCGCAGACGCTCGGCGGCATCCCGTCCGGCGACCTGTTCGCGCTGGCCAACGCCATCGCGTCGTTGCTCGACGCACCCGTGACCATCGAAGACCCGTCGTCACGGGTGCTCGCCTTCTCCGGCCGCCAGGAGGAGGCCGACGAAGGTCGCATCGAGACGATCCTCGGCCGCCAGGTCCCCGAGCGGTACACGCGCGGTCTTGAACGCAATGGAGTCTTCGACCGGCTGTACCGAGGCACCGCACCGGTCTACGTCGACCCGGACGAGCAGGACTTCGAGATGGCGGTGCCCCGCGTCGCGCTCGCGGTGCGTGCGGGTGACGAGATACTCGGGTCGATCTGGGCCGCGGTGCCGGGGCCGTTGAGCGAACTGCGCACCCAGGCGTTGATCGACGCGGGCAAACTGGTCGCGCTGCACATGTTGCGGTTGCGCGCGGGCGCGGATGTCGAGCGTCGCCTGCGTGCCGAACTGGTCGGCACCGCTTTGGAAGGCGGGACCGCGGCACCCGAGGCGATCGCCCGGCTGGGACTGCTCGGGCAGCCCGCGATCGTGCTCGCGATGGGACTGGCCGGGATCGGCGACGACGACGTCCGCCGGGTCGCGGACCGCCAGCGCATCGCGGACGCGTTGGCCATGCACTTGGGCGCGGTCCAGCCGCGGTCGGCGGTCGCGTTGGTCGGCGACGTCGCGTACGCGATCGTTCCCATGCCGGTGACCGATTGCCGGGACCGGTCGGTGCGGCTCGCGTCGACGTTCCTCGAACGGACCGGGCGTCGGGTCACGGCGGCGATCGGCATCGGCCCGCTGGCTCCGGATGGGCCGGGATTGCGGCGCTCGCGGGATGGGGCCGATCGGGCTTTGCGGGTGCTGCTCACGAATGGCGGCTCACGCCGGGTGGCCACGGTCGAGGATGTGCATGTCGACGCTTTGATGCTCGAGCTGGCCGATCTGGCGGCCGCGCGGGGAGATGTCGCGGCAGGGCCGGTCGCACGGTTGCTGGACTACGACGCCCGGCATCAGTCGCAGCTCGTGCATACGCTGCGGTGCTGGCTGGACGCTTTTGGGGATGTGGTCACGGCTTCGGCCATGGCTTTCGTGCACCCGAACACTTTCCGGTACCGGTTGCGGCGGCTGGCCGAGGTGGGGGAGATCGACCTCGACGACCCTGGGCAGCGGTTCGCCGCGATGCTTCAGTTGCGGTTGCTGCCGCAGCCGGGCCCGGATCTGTTGCCCAGGCCTGACGAGGGTTAGAGGTCAGTCGAGGCCTTCGACGATGCGGAAGTCGCGCTCGAAGCCGTCGGGGAGTAGGGCCAGCGCCTCCCGGTAGGCCGCACTCTCGTATGCGGCGACCGCCTGCTCGAAGCTGCCGAACTCGACCAGGACGACGCGCTCGGCGATTCCGGCTTCGTGTGCGACAACCCGGCCGCCGCCGCGGGCGAACGTCCGCCCGCCCGCGGCCTTGACGGCCAGACCGGCCAGTTCGTTGTAGGCAGCCAGCTTCTCGGGGTCCGCGATGGTGGGGTAGACGCTGACCCAGTAGCCCTTGGGCATGGAACCTCCAGTGTTGGAATGAGTGCTTCTGACTTACGGGTTGGTCTCGGGTGGGCGTCTGCGGGCGAGGGCGAGGCTTGTCAGCGTCGTGATCGCCATGGCGCCGATGCCGACCATCGCCGCGGTGGTGTAGGCGCTGTCGTCGGGGAAGAGGTGGCCGGGGCCGGTGCCCGCGGCGAGGATCAGGCCGCCGATGGCGCTGCCCAGTGAGTACCCGACGCTGCGGACGACGTAGTTGAAGCTCATGGCGCTCGACGTCTCGTTCTTGGGGGTGACGGCCAGGATGACGCCGGGCATGGCGGCCGCGAAGCTGCCGACGCCGAAGCCCAGCACGCCCATGGCCGCGAGCAGTTCGGCCAGGTTGGACCGGGCGGTGGCGAACAGGACGAACCCGCCGCCGACGATGGCGGCGCTGCCTGCCAGTAGCAGGGGGCCGTCGATCCGCGTCCGGACCCGCGGCGTCAGCTTGCCTGCGACGAACCCCAGCACGGAGAACGGGATGAGGACCAGCCCCGCCACGAAGGTGGTCAGTCCGAAGCCGTAGCCGGCGCTGTGCGGCGTCTGCGCGTAGCGGGTGATGAGCGTGAGCAGGAGGTACATGCCGCTCCCGCCGACGAACATGGCGATGTTCGCCCCGGCGACCGCCGGGTGCCGTACCGCCCGGACATCGACCAGGGGCGTCTTGGTTCGCAGTTCGGAAACGGTCCAGACGCAGAGCAGGAGTACGGCGGCGACGGCAAGGGTCACCGCCACGGCGAGGTGCCGGCTCCACAGGCTCCTCTCGCCTGCCAGGAACAGGACGAGGAGCAGCCCACCCGCCAGCACGAGCGCACCGGCCACGTTCACGTGAGCGGACCGGCCTTCGGGAGCTGCGGGCATGGAGCGCCACGCGGTCACGAAAGCGATGGCGGTGACGAGCAGGCCGAGGCCGTAGGCGGCACGCAGTCCGCCGAACTCGGCGAGCAGCGCGGCCAGCGGGTAGCCGACGCCGGCTCCGATGATGGAGACCACTGAGATCAGGGCGATCGTGGCCGCGCTGCGCTCCTCGGGAAGATGGTCGCGGGCCACGCCCATCATCAGCGCCGTGAGGCCGAGTCCGACGCCTTGGGCCGCTCTGCCCACGAGCAGCCAGGCGAACGGCAGCGGCAGCACAGTGAGCGCGCTGCCGACCACGACGATCGCCAGCGTGGCGAGAATCGTGGCCCGCCGGTGCGGACCGGCTCCGAGCCTGCCGAGTACGGGTGTGGCGACGGCGCCGCTGAGCAGTGCGATGGTCAGCGTCCACTGCGCGCTGTCGAGTGAGACGTGGAACGTGGTCGCCACGCTGGTGATGAGCGGCGTCCCGAGGCTGGCGACCGCCGCTACGACCAGTGCGATGAACATCAGGGCGGGGACCAGCAGACGTGCCTCGGAACGTGTCACGGCAGTGCTCATGGGCTGGTCCTGAGCTTGGCCGCGGGTCACCGGTCCGACTCCTCTCGGGCGCGGCTTTCGAGCTCCGCCAGATGCAGCAGCGCCGGAAGGGCGGCTGCCAAGGCCTCGACCTCGTCACCGCTGAGTTCGTCGATCAACCGCGCGTACGCGTCGACGCCCGCCTGACGTCGCGTCCGGACGTACGACGCGCCGGCCTCGGTCAGGCACACCAGCGTGACCCGCTTGTCGGACGGATCGCCCTTCCGCTCGACCAGCCCGGCTTCCTCCATCACCCGGACCAGGACGGTCATCGCGGGCTGGGTGACGCCCTCGGCCACCGCCAGATCGGTGATCCGTCGTGGGCCGGTCTTGTCCAGGGTGGCCAAGGTGGCGGCGGACGTCAGGCTCATGTCGCGGGGAAGGCGTCTCACGGCCCTGGTGGCCAGGCCATAGAGGGCTGACCCGATGGCATCGGAAGCGCCGTGCGCGGCGTCTCGGCGACTCACGCCCGAAGCATAGCAGGTTTATATGAAGTATTTATGTATCTCCCGATCAGGGTTCGGCTCAACTGACGGGCGTGCTCGCTTGCGCTGATCTTCGCGAAGCCTGAGGGCTTGCGGTGAGCTTCTTTCGCTGGAGCGGCGGGGTCGCTCTCGGCTGTGGTGCTTGCTCCGGGTCTGGGGTCTGTTTGGGTTGGTTCCAGGGCGGTCCCGTATGAACATTTCCGCTGCTTGGGTCGGGTTGCGTGGTGGGTCGCTGCGGAAATATCCATACGGACCGGGGGCACGTTGTCGCGACCGTGTTGTGGCTCGCCGGGGTCCCGGACGGGGGTTGTGGTGGTTGCCTGGGTGGTGGGTCGGGCAGCCTCGGGCGTGGGCGTGATGACAGCAGTGAGGTGCGCCGGTCGTTGTGTGGGGTTTTCGCGGTTCAGTGGCCGGAAATCCTGCGCAAGCGCTGCGCCGTGGTCCGCGGTACGCCTACGTCCGGTGTCAGGTTCGGCTGGTGTGCAGGGTATGGCGGCGAGGAGCCCGTGCCGGGTCGATGAACTCCGGGGGAATGAACTCCGGATAGCCGTCGGCGGCGATGCGGACTTCCCAGTCGCTGGAGTGGATGAGGCGGTGGTGTCGGCCGCAGAGTAGGACCAGGTTGTCGATCTGCGTTTCCCCGTGATGTGCCCAAAAAACAATGTGGTGAGCCGTACAGCGCTGCGGCGGGGCATCACAGCCCGGGAATGCGCAGCCACCATCGCGGATCGCGAGCGCGAGGCGTTGTGCAGGGGTCGCCAGGCGCTGAGTGCGGCCGACGTCGAGGGGTGCGCCGTCGGCGTTGAGGGTGACGGGGATGATCTTGCAGTCGCACGCCAAGATCCGAGCCTCGGTCGCGCTGATATCCCCGACAAGGTCGAGACAGGCTCGCCCGATCCCGGTCTTGAGTTCTTCGAGGCCGATGGTGACGACGACGTGGACGCTGTCTCCGGCTTGGGTGGGGATTTTGGGGTTGGTCATGCCGATGGCGACGAATTCGGCGAACGCGTCACCGAGGCGTTCCCATTGTGATCGGGTGTCCCGGCCTTCTTCTTCGGTGGCGGGGCGCGGTTTCGCGAGTGGGTCCAGGGTGGCTTTCAGGCGGGCGATGGTTTCGGCGTCGGTTTTGATCTTCACGCCGTGGGTGCCGTCGCGGTGGGTGATGAACCCGAGTTCATGCCGTGGTGCTGTGGGGTCGGGGTCTTTGGGTTCGCGTCCGTCGGGGTCGAGCCGGTCCCGCAGGTTCGTGGCGGCTTGGGTGATCTGGCGTGGCCCGGCGGTGCGGGCGAGGTCGACGAGGATCTGCTCCCCGGTTTCGCGTTCCTCCGGAGATATCCAGGCGGGTAGTGCGGCGAGTCCGGCGATGATCGGATCCAGCTGCGCCGCCCCCAAATCCCCCTCCAACGCCGCGGCCGCGGCATACGGTGCCAGCGCGGGAATCCTCGTCCCACCGTCCTGACGCGGGTTCAGCGCACGAGCACGATCGACACGAGCTTTCGCCTCGGCAGGTTTGATCTGCACCCAGTCGACCAGCGCCTGCGACAACACCGCATACCCGGTCACCTCTTTCACGCCACGGGATTCGATCTCCGCGAGGATCTGGCCTTGCTCGGCCTCCAGACGGCGCTTCTCCCGTTCCCGTGCGACGTAGTTCATGAGCAGCGCGTCCTTCTCGCAGCGCCACCACTCGGGCGGTGCTGCGACGGGAGGACTTTCGGTGCTGACCATGACTCCATCTTACCTGCGCCTAGAGGCATATGCCACTAGGTATAACAGGTTTTCTGCTTTTCTTGGTCTCGCGGGACCTCGGCCGGGGATTTCGGTACCCCGCAACGGATTGTGGCCAGCGTGCCCTCGGTCCGTATGGATATTTCCGCGGCGACCCACCACGAAATCCGGCCCAGGCGGCGGAAATGTTCATACGGGACCGCCCTGGAGCCAACCCATCAACCCAAAACCAAGGTGACCACTCGCCCACGATCTGGCCACGCGAGGCCAGGGGTCGTGAGTGTTTAGACCGGTTAGAACCGGCCGTACCACTCACGACCCCACGACGACCACGCCGCGTACGACCTCACGACGGCCCTGGCCGCTGCGAACACTCGCGAGGCCTGACTTGGTACGCGCGACCGGAAAATGCACCCAGGGTTCGTGGGCTCGTACGAACCCTGACCTGCACCGGATGTTCAGACTGAACGCCACGCCTTGCGCCGCAGGGGATCCGGATGGAGGAGCCGCCGATGTCGCCGGTCCGAACCGAGAATACGGCCGAGAGCACAAAGGACACACCCGAGCTGTGGACCACCCGGCGGATCAACCGGACCGCGCTGCTGACCATGGTCGTCATGCTGTTCGCCTGGTCGGTGGACTATGTCGACCGGTTCTCGATCAGCATGGCGCTGCCGTTGATCGGGCAGGAGTTCGGGGTCGGGAAGACCGAACAGGGCTGGCTCATCACCGTTTTCGCGCTCGTTTACATGGTTTGCCAGATTCCTGCCGGGTATCTGGCCGACCGGTTCGGGTCGCGGGGGCCGATGCTGGTCACGCTGATCATGTGGTCCGTCTTCACCGCTTTTTCGGGAATGGCGGGCACTTTCGGGATGCTGTTGGTTATTCGCGGGTTGTTCGGGGTGTGCCAGGGATGTTTTCCGGCTGCTTCGATCAAGGCGATCGCCGAACGGACCACGCCGGAGAACCGGGCGACCACGACCGGCGTGATGATGGCGGCCGGTGGGGTCGGGGCGGGTGTCGCCCCGCTGATCGTCGGGCCGTTGCTGGTGGCGGTCGGGTGGCGGCACACGTTCGTCTGGATCGCGGCCTGCGGGGTGCTGCTGGGCGTCGCGGTGTGGTTGATCCTGCCGAAGCCGTTGCCAGCCAAGCTCAGTGAGAACCGTAAGGAAACCCAAGCGCCGCAAGGGATCTCGCGTAAGCAGGTGCTTCGCTCGCCGATGATCTGGAAGTTCGCACTGCTGTTCTGCGTGAGCAACATGCTCGCCTACGGCCTGGTCACCTGGGTGCCGAGCTACCTGGTCGAGGTGCGGCACCTGCCGCTGGACCAGACCGGGGTGTACGCCGCCATCCCCATGCTGGTCGGCATCGGCACCACCATTCTCGGCGGCTGGCTGTTCGACAAGTACTTCCATGACAAGGCGCGCTGGTACCTGGCGGTGGTGTCACTGGTGACCGCTGCGCTGCTGGCGCTCATGGTCAACGCGAGCGGGACCGTCGAGTTCACCGTGTACGAGACGCTCGCCGTGGGTGTGTCGAGCATGGCGACCATGGCCATTTTCGGGCTTCCGTTCAGGGTTTTGCCGCCGGCGGTGGCGGGAATGGGCGCCGGGATCATCAACTTCGGCGGGCAGGTGGCCGGTGCGGTCGCGCCGGTGGTCATGGGGCTGCTGGCCGATCACTTCTCGTTCACTGCCGCGTTCGGGTTCCTCATCGTCACCACCGTGCTCACCGCGGTCGTCGCGTTCTGGGTGCCGCAGCACGCGGGCCAATTCAGCTTCCGGTAAGTCAGCGAAGGAGTTTCAGATGCGCGAGATCTTGGCACGCGCCGAGGAAGTGGGCGTCCAGGTGTGGGTGCACGCCGAGGACATCGACGGGCCTGGCCGGTTCGGCATCGGCGAGAGCGAGCCGGTGGTGACCGCGTCGGTGTTCAAGGTGCCGGTGGCACTGGAATTGGCGCGCCAGGCGGCGGCGGGCGAACTCGACATCGCCGAGCGGGTGACCGTCCCGCCAGGGCACCCGACGCCGAGCCCGTACGGCCTCGCGACCTTCCAGCACGAGGTCACCATGTCGTGGGCCGACCTGGCGGTGCTCATGATCGGGATCAGCGACAACGTCGCGACCGACCTGATCCTCGCCAAGATCGGCATCCCGAAGGTCGCCGCGCTGCTCGACAAGCTCGACCTGCCGAACACGATCGTCACCAGCGACTGTGCCGAGTTGCTCGCCACGATCGGCGAGGACTTGGGCGAGCCGTACCTCGACGACGAGCTGCTGCTGGCGAAGCTGCCCGTCGAGCGGCTTCTCAAGCTCCGCGCCCTGGACCCCAAGCAGAACCGGGGCACCACTCCCGAGGAGATCACCAGGCTGCTGAGCCTGATCTGGCGTGACGAGGCCGCGCCGCCGCAGGCATGCGCGGACGTCCGGCGCTGGACAGGGCTGCAGGTCTGGCCGCACCGGCTGCGCTCCGGCTTCCCCGACGACGCCATCAAGGTCAGCGGCAAGACCGGCACGCTTCCGCTGATCCGCAACGAGGTCGGTGTCGTCGAGTACCCCGACGGCGGCCGGTACGCGGTCGGCGTCTTCACCCGCGCCGTCGACGCCCGCGCCAGGGTGCCGGAGCGCGACGCGTTCATCGGCTATGCCGCCGCGCAGGCCGTCGGCCGGCTGCGAACCCACTCAGGACAGGAGTAAGACCAGTGTCGAAACTGCAGGAAATCGGTACCTGGCTGGAAAGCAGGCTGCCCGCGCTGCTCGCCGAGAACAAGGTGCCCGGCGCGGCCGTCGCGGTGTACGCGGGCGGTGAGATCGTGGAGGCCGCCGCAGGTGTGCTGAATCGGAACACCGGCGTCGAGACGACCACCGACTCGGTGTTCCAGATCGGCTCCATCACCAAGGTGTGGACGACCACGCTCGCCATGCAGCTCGTCGACGAGGGCGAGCTGGACCTCGACGTCCCCGTCCGCGCCTACCTGCCGGACTTCAAGCTCAAGGACGAGGAAGCCGCCGCCCGCGTCACCACCCGCCAGCTGCTCAGCCACACCGCGGGCTTCGAGGGCGACATCTTCACCGACACCGGCCGCGGCGACGACGCCATCCAGAAGCTGGTCGACACCTTCGCCGACGTGCCGCAGCTGTTCGCGCCCGGCGAGTTGTTCTCCTACAACAACGCCGGCTTCTGCGTGCTCGGCAGGCTGATCGAGGTCCTGCGGGGCAAGCCGTTCGCCGACTGCCTCACCGAATACCTCGTCACCCCGCTCGGCCTCACCCACGTGGCGCCCAGCCCGTACGAGGCGGTCCGCTTCCGCGCCGCGCACGGTCACATCCAGGCCGAACCGGACGCCGAACCCGAGCTGGCGCCCGCCTCGGTGCTCGCGCCGTCGAACGCGCCCGCCGGTTCGATGCTCGCCATGCGCCCGCGTGACCTGATCACCTTCGCCGCGGCGCACCTGCGTGACGGTGAAGCCCCCAACGGCACCCGCGTGCTGAGCGCGGAGAGCGCCCGCGCGATGCGGGAAACCCAGGTCCAGGTGCCGTTGACCGGCCTGCTCGGCGATACCTGGGGACTTGGCTGGACGCTCTACGACTGGCCGGGCGGCCCGGTGCCTGGTCATGACGGCGGCACGATCGGCCAGAGTGCGTTCCTGCGGACCGTTCCCGGCAAGGACGTCGCGGTCGTCGTGCTGACCAACGGTGGCGCCGTGATGGCGGTCGCCCAGGAGATCCTTGCCAAGGCACTGTCCGGCCTGGCCGGTGTCGATGTGCCTGCGTTGCCGGTGCCCGACGCCGCGGCCTCGCGCGTCGACGCCACCCGCTTCGTCGGCGAGTACGCCTCGTCCGTCGACCGCACCGTGATCAGCCAGGACGAGGACGGCAGAGTCTGGATGGAGAAGTTGCCCAAGGGCATCTTCGCGGACCTCCTCGTACCCAGCAAGATCGAGCTGGTCGCGTTCGGCGAGAACACGCTGATCCCGCTGGAGCCGATACAGGGCATCTACCTCCCGCACTCCTTCATCGGTGACGACGGCGAAGGCCGCGCGCTGCTCCTGCACGCCGGCCGCGGCGTTCTGCGGGTGACCGCATGAGCGCCGTCGAAGCGGAGATCGAGCAGGTCTTCGCGGACGCCGGCGCGCGAGGTTTCTTGTACGCCAAGGAAATCGGCGGCGAGACCGAGGTCTCCGTCGGCGGGGACGACCAGGTGGTGCTGGCGTCCGTGCTCAAGATCCCGGTCGGGGTCGCCTACGCCAGGGAGGTCGTCGCCGGACGCCTCGACGAGACCGCGCGCACCAAGGTCGGCGCGCGGTACCGCATCGGCGGCATCGGCACCGCCGGCTGCGCCGACGACGTCGAGATGAGCTGGCGTGACCTGGCGCTGCTCATGCTGACCATCAGCGACAACGCGGCCACCGATGTGGTGTTCCACCGCGTCGGGCAGGAGGCCGTCGACAAGGTGCTCGCCGACCTCGGGCTGGGCCGCACCCGGATCCTGGGCTGCTGCGAGGACCTGGGCAAGTCGATGCTGGACGACCTCGGCGCCGCCGAAGGCGACGACGAGATGGCGGTGCTCGCGGCGGCCACGCCCGAGCAGATCTGGAAACTCGCCGTGCTCGACCCCGAGCGCACGACCTCTTCCACGCCAAGGGAAACCGCCCGCCTGCTCGAAGCCATCTGGACCGACGAGGCGGCCGAACCCGCGGCGTGCGAACGGGTCCGCTCGATCATGGCCAAGCAGGTCTGGCCGCACCGGCTCTCCTCCGGTTTCGGCGACGAGGTCGGGGTCGCCGCGAAGACCGGCACCTTGCCCTCTGTCCGCAACGAAGCCGGCGTGGTGTCCTTTCCGGACGGACGGCGGTTCGCGGTCGCCGTGTTCACCCGCGCCGAGTCACTCGACTTCCGCCTGCCCGCGGTCGACGCCTCCATCGGCAAGGCCGCCAGGCTCGCCGTCGACCACCTGATCGGAGCGACCCGATGATCCGTCTCTGTACCGCGGTGGTCGCCGCGGTGGCGCTCACCAGCGCCTGCGGCACCGGATCCGGTGACCCGGCGAACCAGAAACCGGTGGACGGCAAGACGTTCAGCTTCGGCATCGGCTCCGATCCCGGCAACCTCGACCCGCATATGACCGTGCTCTCGGTGACCAACCAGGTCGTCCGCTTCCTCTACGACACCCTGATCGACCTCGACACCGGCGGCAAGCCGATCCCGAGCCTCGCCGAGAAGTGGGACGCGACGACCACCACCGCGTCGTTCACCCTGCGGCCCGGCATCACCTGCTCCGACGGCTCGCCGCTGACCGCGGCCACCGTCGCCGCGAACATCGCCTTCGTCGGCGACCCGGCGAACAAGTCGCCGCTGCTCGGCGTGATGATCGCGCCGGGAACCAAGGCGACGGCCGACGAGGCGAGCCGCACGGTCGTCGTCACCAGCGGTGCGAAGGACGCCTTCCTGCTCCGCAACGTCGGCAGCCTGGCGATCGTGTGCGACAAGGGACTCAAGGACCGCAAGCTGCTCGCGAAGGGCGAGAGCGGCTCGGGCATGTTCGCCATGTCCGAGATCGTGCCGAACGACCACTACACACTGACGCGCCGCAAGGAGTACACCTGGGGACCCGGCCAGTGGAAGGCCGAACCGGGCCTGCCGGACAAGGTGAATCTCCGGGTGATCTCGAACCACACGACCTCGGCCAACCTGCTGCTCTCCGGTGAGCTCAACGCCGCGGCCATTCCGGGCCCTGACCGCCAGCGGCTGGAAGCGCGCAAGCTCTTCCACAGCGACTACACCACGGCGCTCGGCGAGATCTTCTACAACCAGGCCGAGGGCAAGCCGGGCAGCGACGAAGCCGTCCGCCGGGCGCTGACCCAGGCACTCGACCTCCCGCAGCTCGCCAAGGTGCTCGCCGCGGGCAGCGGGAAACCGGCGCAGGGCCTGGTCTCCGCCGAACCGGTCGTGTGCGCGGGAGACACCGTGAAGGGCAACCTCCCCGCGTTCGACCAGACGGCCGCGAAGTCCACATTGGACGCCGCGGGCTGGAAGGCCGGGCCGGACGGCATCCGGGTCAAGGGCGGCAAGAAGCTGGCCATGACGGTCATCTACGGCACGCAGCTCGGCCCGACCATGGCGTCGACCGCGGAACTGATCCAGCAGGCGTGGAAGGCGATCGGCGCCGACGTGACGCTCAAAGGCGTCGACAGCCCAGGGATTTCGACGCTGCTGTTCGGCACCGGCGAATGGGAGGTGTCGCTCGGCCCGATCGGGCTCACCCTGCCGAGCCAGGCGGTGCCGTTCATGTCCGGCCCGTCCGCGCCGGACGGCACGAACTTCGCACACGTCAAGAACGCCGAGTACGAGCGGATGGTGACCGAGGCGGCCGCGGTGCCCGGCGAGGCAGGCTGCCCGACCTGGCTGGCCGCCGAGACCGCACTGATCAAGAAGGTCGACGTGGTGCCGTACGCCGACTCCGTCGTCCCGTACTTCGGCAGCGGCGCGAAGTTCGTGGTCAGCTTCGCCAGCATCACCCCGTCGTCGATCCGGATGTACGCCTCATGACCACGGCGGTACGGCCCGGCACACGGGTCAGCCCGTGGCCGGGCTTCGCCGCCAGGCGCCTCGGCCGGTTCGCCGTGTCACTGTGGGTGCTGGCCACCGCCGCGTTCGCGATGATCCACCTGGTGCCGGGTGACCCGGTCCGCGCGTCGCTCGGCATGGGCGCGCCCGCCGAGCTGATCCGGTCCCGGCGGGAGGCGCTCGGCCTCGACGATCCGTTGTGGCTGCAGTACCTGCATTACCTGCGCGGGCTGTTCACCGGCGAGTTCGGCACCTCGATGGCCAGCGGGCAGCCGGTGGCCGAGGTGATCGGCGACCGGCTGCCGTCGACACTGCGGCTGGCGGTGCTGGCGTTCGCGCTGGTCGTGGTGGTGGCGGTGCCCCTCGGCGTGCTGTTCGCGGTACTGACCCGTGGTGGTCGCCGTCGCGGTGGCGAGCTGGCTTTCACGTCGACGACCGTCGTGCTGGCGGCGATCCCGGAGTTCCTGCTGGCGGTCGGGCTGGTCGCGGTGCTCGCGGTCGGTCTCGGCTGGTTCCCGGTGGCGGGCAGCGCGGACGCCGCGTCGTTCGTGCTGCCGGTGCTGGCACTGGCGATCGCACCGGCCGCCGTGCTTTCGCGGATCGTCCGGGTCGAGGTGCTTTCCGTGCTGGACAACGATTTCGTCCGCACGGCGCGTGCCAAGCGGCTGCCCGCGTGGAAGGTGTACGCGCACCACGCGCTGCCGAACGCGCTGACCGCCTCGTTGACGCTGGGCGGCCTCATGCTGACCGGCATGGTCGCCGGGACGGTGCTGGTGGAGAACGTCTTCGCCTGGCCGGGGCTCGGTTCGACGATCGTCGCTTCGATCGTCGGCAAGGACTACCCGCTGGTGCAGGGGATCGTGCTGGTCTACGGCGCCGGCGTGCTGCTGGTGAACCTGCTGGTCGACGTGCTGCTCGCGCTGCTCGACCCGCGCTCGACGATTCGGGAGGCTTGAGATGAACCGGCTCCGGGACGCGGCGCGGACCCCCGTCGGCGCGTGCGCGGCGGCACTGCTGGTGGCGATGGTGGCGCTGGCGGTGTTCGCGCCGATGATCTGGGGTGACGCCGCGTCGGTCGTCGACACCGACGCGATCGCACAGGCACCGTCCGGGGCGCACCCGTTCGGCACCGACGCGCTCGGCCGCGACATTCTCTATCGCACCTTGGTGGCGACCCGGCTTTCGGCCGAACTCGCCTTGCTCGCCACCGTGATCGGACTGCTGGTCGGCGTCGTGCTCGGCACGGTGCCGACCGTGCTGCCGCGACGGGCGGCACGGCTGCTGGTCTCGGCGGTCAACATCGCGGTCGCGTTCCCCGGTCTGCTGCTGGCGCTGTTCCTCGCGGCGATCATCGGCGTCGGCACGGACGGCGCGGTACTGGCGATCGCCTTCGCCATGGCTCCCTCGTTCGCCAGGCTCGTGCAGACCCTCTCCGCCAGCGTCGCGGGCCGCGATTTCGTCGCCGCGGCAAGGGTTTCCGACGTGGGCAGGCTGCGGCTGCTGACCAGGCACGTGCTGCCGAACATCGCCGAGCCGCTGGTGGTGAACGCGACCATGGGCGCCGGTTCGGCGTTGCTCGCGTTCTCCGGGCTGTCGTTTCTCGGCATCGGCGTGCAGGCGCCGGACTACGACTGGGGCAGGCTGCTGCGTGAAGGTCTCGACGGCGTCTACGTGAACCCGGCCGCCGCGCTCGCGCCCGGCGCCGCGGTGGTGCTCGCCGGGCTGGCGTTCAACCTCGCCGGCGAGACCGTCGCCGCGCTGGTCGGGCTGCGCACGCCTGCCTCGAAGCGCAAGGCGGGCAAGCCACCGGAGCCGCATGCTCCCGCTCCCGCGGTGGTGGCGGGGGAGAACCCGGTGCTCGTCGTCGAGAACCTGCGAGTGGCTTTCCCGGGGCAGGGCGGCTGGACGGCCCCGGTGCGGGGCGTGAGTTTCGCCGTTCAGGCAGGGGAAGCGGTGGGCGTGGTCGGTGAGTCGGGCTCCGGCAAGAGCCTGACCACGCTCGCGGTGTCCAGACTGCTCGAAGCGCCTGCCAAGGTGACCGCCGATCGGCTCGAGTTCGACGGGACGCCGCTGGAGTCCACTTCGGACAGAGTGCTCGGTACCTCGCTGGCGATGGTGTTCCAGGACCCGATGTCCTCGTTCAACCCGACCAGGCGGATCGGCTGGCAGCTGGCCGAGGTTTCCCGGCAGCACCAAGGGCTTTCGCGCAAGGACGCGCTCAAGCGGGCGGTCGGCCGGCTGGCCGCCGTGCGGATACCGGACGCCACGCGGCGGTCCAGGCAGTTCCCGCACGAGTTCTCCGGCGGCATGCGCCAGCGGGCGATGATCGCCATGGGCCTGATGGGCAAACCGAAACTGATCGTGGCCGACGAGCCGACCACCGCGCTCGACGTCACCGTCCAACGTGAGGTGCTGCGGCTGCTGGCTCGCACGCGCCGGGAAGAAGGAGCGGCGATCCTGTTGATCAGCCATGACATCGCGGTGGTCTCCCAGACCTGTGACCGGGTGCTGGTGATGTACGCCGGGAGGATCGTCGAGGAACTGCCGACCGCCGGGCTGCCCGGCAACGCGCGGCACCCGTACACGCGGGCACTGCTGGCCACCGTTGTCGACTTGGCGACAAACCGCGACGCCCCGCTGATGGTGATTCCAGGGCGTCCGCCGGAGCCGGACCGGATGCCCGCGGGCTGCGCGTTCGCCGATCGGTGCCCAAAAGCCGGAATCCGTTGCCACACCGAAGATCCGGTGCTGACCGGGGACGCGCACCGCGTCGCCTGCTGGCATCCGCATGATGAGGACGTGCCGCTCCACGCGTCGGCGATAGCGGGAGGTCCGGTATGAGCGCGCTCGAGTTCGAGGCGGTCAGCGTGCGCTACGGCGAGCTGGCCGTGGTCGACGAGGTCAGCCTGACCGTCCCGTCCGGTCAGGTCGTCGGACTGGTCGGCGAATCCGGGTCGGGCAAGTCGACGCTGTCCAGGACGGCCGTCGGGCTCGTCGCGCCGAGCTCGGGGCGGGTGCTGCTCGACGGCGTCGACGTGCGGGCGCTGCCCCGGCCGCAGCCGGTGCGGATGGTGTTCCAGGATCCGTATTCCTCGCTGAATCCCCGGATGCGTATCGGTGACGCCATCGCCGAAGCGATGCCGCGCCGGGCGCCGGGGAAACCGGCCGAGGTGGCCAGGCTCCTCGACCTCGTCGGGCTCGACCCCGACCGGGCAGGGCAGCTCCCGGCCCGGTTCTCCGGCGGGCAGCGGCAGCGGATCGCGCTCGCGCGTGCGCTCGCCGGCAACCCCAAGGCGTTGATCGCCGACGAGATCACCTCCGCGCTCGACGTCTCGGTGCAGGGCGCGGTGCTCAACCTGGTCCGCGAGCTGCAACGGCGACTGGGCCTTTCGATGCTCTTCATTTCGCACAATCTCGCGGTCGTCCGGTATGTCAGCGACTTCGTCGCGGTGATGTACCAGGGCCGCATCGTCGAGGCGGGCCCCGCCGAGCAGGTGCTGACCGATCCACAGCACGAGTACACGCGCGAACTGCTGGACAACCACATCCCGACCGTCGCTTAAGGAGGCAGCCGCATGACCCGGCGCCTGAACACCGATGACCTCTACGCACTCGCCTTCCCGGAGCAGCCCGCGATCGCGCCGGACGGCAGCCGTGTCGTGTACGTGCTCCGCACCGCCGACCGCGAGGCGGACGCCGACGTCCGCACGCTCTGGCAGGTCGGAACCGACGGCGGCGACGCCGTTCGGCTGACTCGCGGCAAGGCGGACCGGGCGCCCTCGTTTTCCCCGGACGGCACGAAGATCGCGTTCCTGCGCGAGCGGGATGTGTGGCTGCTGCCCGTGGCGGGTGGCGAGCCGGAACAGCTGACCAAACTCCCGCTCGGCGCGGGCACGCCGGTGTGGAGCCCGGACGGTTCCGCGCTCGCCTTCACCGCTCCGGTCGACATCGCCGCGGGTGAAGGCGAGGACGACGCCGCCCGCGAGCGGCGCGCGGCCGCGCCGGTGGTCGCCGACCGGCTCGGGTTCAAGGCCGACGGCGCCGGGCTGGTGCGGACCATTCGCACGCACCTTCATGTCGTCGAGGTCGCGTCCGGCGAGGTCCGGCAGGTCACCGAGGGGGACTGGCACGCGGGCGATCCCGCCTGGTCACCGGACGGGAAGCGGCTCGCGTTCCCGGCTTCGATGGACGACGACGCCGACCTGACTTTCCGCTCCGCCGCGTACGTCGTGCCCGCCGACGGGTCCGGCGACCCCCGCCTGATCGGGTCGGGCACCGGCCAGTCCGGCGCGGTGCGCTGGACCGCCGACGGCTCCGCGCTGCTGGTCGTCGGTGCTCGTGACACCCGGACCGGGCACATCGAACTCCTGCGCGTGCCGCTCGACGGCGGCGAGCCCGTCAACGTCGCCGCGGCACTCGACCGCAGCCTGATGCCGGGCGGCCCCGGCTATCCCGGCGCGCTGCCCCTCGCACTCGAAGACGGCTCGGTGCTGTTCTGCGTGCGCGACCGCGGGCACACCCACCTCTATCAGTCGACCGACGCCGCGCCGCGCCGGATACTGGGTGACGCGACGACTTCAGTGTCCGGTTTGGACAGTGCGGGCACCACCGCGGTCACCGTGCTCGCCACGCCGGAGTCCTACGGTGAGATCGTCGCCGTAGACCTGACCGACCGCACCATCACCCTGCTCACCTCGCACGGTTCCGCCCCGGAGGACGTCGAGCTTTTCGTTCCGCGGGAACGGGAATTCGCCATCTCCGACGGCACGACCGTGCACGGCTGGCTGATACGCGACCCCGCGGCCGAGGGCCCGCAGCCGCTGCTGCTGGACATCCACGGCGGGCCGCACAACGCCTGGAGCGGCGTCGCCGACGCGATCCACCTCTATCACCAGGAGCTGGTGGCGCGCGGCTGGTCGGTGCTGCTGCTCAACCCACGAGCCAGCGACGGCTACGGCGAGGCGTTCTTCACCGGTGCGGTCGGGGAGTGGGGCACGGCCGACGCGAAGGACTTCCTCGAACCACTGGACGACCTCGTCGCCGAAGGCCTCGCGGACCCGCGGCGCCTGGCCGTGTCCGGGTACAGCTACGGCGGCTACATGACCTGCTACCTCACGAGCCGCGACAACCGGTTCGCCGCCGCGGTCGCGGGCGGGGTGGTCAGCGACCTGGTCAGCCTGGCGGGCACCGCCGACTGCGGGCATTTCCTCGGCGTCGCCGAAATCGGCGCGAATCCGTGGGAGGACCGCGAGCGCTACCGGAAGTCGTCGCCGATCGAAGGCGTCGAACAGGTCCGCACGCCGACGCTGATCGTGCAGGGCGAAGAGGACCACCGGTGCCCGGTCGGACAGGCCGAGCAGTGGTTCACCGCGCTGCGTGAGCTGGACGTGCCGACCGAGCTGGTGCGTTACCCCGGCGGCTCGCATCTGTTCATTTTGGACGGTCGCCCGTCGCACCGGATCGACTTCAACCGCCGGATCGCCGAATGGGTCCAGCGGCACGCGGTCGCGCCGGGTACTCCCGTGCGCCGCCCGATCGACGCCGCGCACTGGCAGCGGCGGCTGACCGCGCTGGCCCGCAAGCACGGCGTTCCCGGTGCGGCACTGGGCATCCAGCGTGACGGCGAGCCGATCTGCTTGAGCACCGGCCTGCTGAACACGGCCACCGGTGTCGAGGCGACCCCGGATTCGGTGTTCCAGATCGGGTCGATCAGCAAGGTCTGGACGTCGACCGTCGCCATGCAGCTCGTCGACGAGGGCCTGATCGAGCTGGACGCGCCGATCGTCGACGTGCTGCCCGAGCTGCGGCTGGCCGACCCCGACGTGACCAAGCAGGTCACGCTGCGGCACCTGCTCACACACACCAGCGGCATCGACGGCGACGTGTTCACCGACACCGGCCGCGGTGACGACTGCCTGGAGAAGTTCGTCGAGGTGCTCGGCGACGCCGCGCAGATGCACCCGCTCGGCGCGACCTTCTCCTACTGCAACTCGGGTTTCGTGCTGATGGGCAGGGTGATCGAGAAGCTCACCGGCAAGACCTGGGACGAGGCGCTGCGCGAGCGGATCTTCACCCCGCTCGGCCTGAAGAGCGCGACCACGCTGCCGGAAGAGGCACTGATGTTCCGGGCGGCCATGGGCCACGTCAAGGTGGACGGGGAAGTCCGCCCGGGGCCCGCGTGGGGATTGCCCCGTTCGGCGGGCCCCGCCGGTCTGATCACCGCGTCGGTCGAGGACGTGCTGGCGTTCGCGCGCCTGCATGTGGATGGCGGCAAGGCGCCCGACGGAACCCAGGTGCTGAGCGAGAACTTGGTCGAGCAGATGATCGAGAAGCAGGTCGATCTGCCTGACAAGCACAGTATCGGTGACTCGTGGGGGCTCGGCTGGATCCGATTCGACTGGGACGGCGAGCTGCTCTACGGCCACGACGGCAACACCATCGGGCAGTCGGCGTTCCTGCGGATCCTGCCCTCGCAAGGCCTGGCAGTCACCCTGCTCACCAACGTCGACGGCGCCGCCGACCTCTACCGTGAGCTGTACGGGGAGATCTTCACCGAACTGGCCGACCTCGAGATGCCGGTTCCGCTGGAGCCGCCGGCCCAGCCATCCACAGTGGACTCATCGCGGCATCTCGGTGTCTACGAACGGGCATCGGCCCACATCGAGATCTTCGCCGAGGACGACCGGGTGCGGATGCGGTACACGAGCACCGGCCCACTGGCCAACCTCATGCCGGAACCTGTGATGGTGAGCGACCTGGTGCCGGTCTCCGACGGCCTGTACGCGACCCGTGAGCCGGGTAAGCGTGCGTGGATGGCCGTCGTGTTCTACGAGCTCCCGACCGGTGAGCAGTACCTGCACATGGGTGTCAGGGCGACGCCGAAAGTCGCTTGACCGCAAGGGTTTGTGAGCGCCGACGCCCGGTGGCGCTCACAAACCCGGGCCCCTAGGCCGAGCGGGTACGCGAGTTGGTCCGTTCGGGGATCGGCCGTCGCGAGCACTCCGGACGATCATCGATTCGCCGTACCGTGTCTCCGGCGGAGGAGGCCTTATGACGAATCGTTACTCGTGCACGGTGTGCACCGGAACCTTTGACCAGCTGCCATCGGCCGCGAAACCGGTGTGCGCGCACGGCGGGGACCTGGTTCCGATTCCTGTTTCCGATCAAGCCGCGACCGGCTGTTTTGACCGTCCGCGGTTCAATGGTTCGGTTTTCGCGCGGCAGAACTTCGTTTCCTCGCTGGGGCGGGGAAGATTCGACTGCCGCTATGACCAGCACACGGGCGTCATGGACGTCATCGTCAAGATCGACCTCGGCGCCGGCGATGTCCCGCAGGCCGAGCAGCAGGCGCTGGCGGCGAAGTTCAAGAACCGCGTGCCCGCGTACTGGAACGACCGATGGACCTTCCGGTGCAGGCGGCCCGGCTGGACCGACCTGCCACCGGTCACCTGCCGCTTCCAGGTGGAAGTCGTTCCACCAGGCCAAAGTCACTTCACGCTGGCGTTGTCCCGCCCGAAGGAGGACCCGGCGAAGGTCCAGAAGGGTCGTCCGATCTACCTTCGTGAGTGCCGCGGCTTCCTTTCGCTCAAGCAGGTGACCAGCGGCAATCCGCAAGCCAAGGATCAACTGGATCTCCTGGATTTCCATCTGGACGACTTCGCCCACGTCCTCGCGGCGCAGATCATCACCACCCATGAGCGAAAACGGCTGCAAACCGCCATGGCGTCCATGTGGAACTACTTCACACTGCCCTTGCGGGTGCGGCGGGACAATCAGGACACCACCATCTCGGCTACCGTGAGCGCCCTTTTCCTGGGATTCGACGGCGAGATCACGTCCACCCTCGCCGACAAGCTCACCGATTTCTCCAAGATCGCGGGCCGTCGAGTGCCGGGAACCCGTGCCGTGCCCATCATCATTTCGCCGCCGGGCGACAAAATCGTGGAGAAACGGGAGGACTGGGACGCGCAGGCCAGGCGCGTGGTGGAGTTCCTGCAGAAACTTCCCGACGGGAACACGATCGCGCTGGGCTCGCCGATCCCCGAGGCGGTCACGCTGACCATCCGGATCGACGAGGAGCTGGAGCAGAGTGATCTCAACGATCTCCAGTACAACGTCTCCGTGCACGAATTCGGCCATATGCTGGGGCTGCCCGACGAGTACGAGAACCCGGAGGACTCGCCGGGCGCCAAGCCGGACGATCGCGCCAAGGCGATGGTGAAGGCCGAGTACCTCAAGCTCTGCCAGCTGGCCGGCCTCGCGGCGCCGAACTTCCCGTCGCACACTTCGAGCATGATGAGCGACGGGATGACGGTGCTTCCGTTCCACGCGGTCACCGTGTGGGACGCGCTCTGCAAGCTGACCCAGCCCTACCTGGCGCCTCACCATTGGGAGATCCGCGCGGTCTGACGCCTCTGCTGGTGGGGCTAGCACCACCATCGAGCCGCGTGGCTCGTGCACTGTGCGCGTCCCGGATCCTTTCTAGCCTTTGGCACAGAGGATTCGGGACGACCACAGGAGAGATTCGCGTGATTCGCATCGCAGGTGTCAGCAAGACGTACGGGAAGGGCGCCAACGCGGTCCACGCGCTTCGCGACGTGTCGTACCTCTTCCCGCCGGGCACCTTCACCGCCGTGATGGGCCCGTCCGGATCCGGCAAGAGCACCTTCCTGCACTGTGCCGCCGGGCTCGACCGGCCCGACTCCGGGTCCGTGCACCTGGGTGACGCCGATCTCGCCAAGATGAACGAGCGCAAGCTCACCGAGCTGCGCCGCCAGCGCATCGGGTTCGTCTTCCAGGCGTTCAACCTGATCAGCTCGCTGACCGTGCGCGACAACATCCTGCTGCCCGCGCGGCTCGCGGGCACCAAAGCGGACCAGGGCTGGTTCAAGCAGGTCGTGGCCGAGGTCGGTCTCACCGACCGGCTGCACCACCGGCCGGGCGAGCTCTCCGGCGGCCAGCAGCAGCGCGTCGCGATCGCCCGCGCGCTGGTGACCAGGCCCGACGTGGTGTTCGGCGACGAGCCGACCGGCGCGCTGGACACGACGACCGGCGGCGAGGTGCTGGCGCTGCTGCGCCGCGTCGTCGACCAGCACCAGCAGACGGTGATCATGGTCACGCACGACCCGATCGCCGCGTCGTTCGCCGACCGCGTGGTCTTCCTTGCCGACGGCAGGCTCGTCGGCCATCTCGACCGCCCGACCGCGTCCGCCGTCGCCGACCGGATGACCCACCTGGCCGAGCAGGGGGCCGTCCGATGCTGAGCCTCGCGATGAAGACACTGCGAGCGCGCAAGGGCGCGTTCGCCGCGGCCTTCCTTACCTTGCTGGTCGCGTCCACCCTGATCACCGCGTGCGGCTTGCTGCTGCAGACCGGTATCGCGGGTGGCGTGCCGACCGAGCGTTATCGCGGCACCGACGTGGTCGTCACCGCCGACCAGTCCTTCCGTACCGAAAAGCCTAAGAAGGAACGGTTCGAACCTGAAACGCCCGACAGTCCGAGCGACCAGCTGAAGGAACGGATCCGCCTCGACCCGGCTCTCGTCGCGAAGATCGCGGCCGTGCCCGGCGTGCGCTCGGTCGTCCCGGATGTGTCGTTCCCGGTCACCCTGGGCAAGCAGACACCGGGCGCGCCGCTGCTGGGGCACGGCTGGGACAGCGCGCAGCTGACCCCGTTCGAGCTGAAGTCGGGCCAGGCTCCGCAGCGCCCCAACGAGATCGTGGTCGACCAGCGCGCGGGCCTGAAGGTCGGCGACAGCGTCGATGTCCAGGTCAACGACGCCCCGGTGCGATATCAGGTGTCCGGCGTCGCCGAGCCTGCTGCCGGCTTCGCGAAGCAGTCGGCTGTCTTCTTCACCCCGGACCGCGCCACCGAACTGGCCGCGACCGGCGGCCGCGTGGACGCGTTCGGTGTACTCGCCACGCCGGGCACCTCGGTGGACGCACTCCAGGAGTCCATCGAAAAAGCGTTGCCGGAAAAGGGTTTCGAGGTCCGCACCGGCTCCGACCGCGGCGCGGGCGAGTTCATCGGCGACGGCAACGCACTCGCTTTGCTGCTGGCGCTCGCGGGTTCGTTCGGCGGTATCGCGCTGATGATCGCGGTGTTCGTGGTCTCCAGCACGCTGGCGCTGTCCGTCCAGCAACGCCAGCGCGAGATGGCGCTGCTGCGTGCGATCGGCACCACACCCGGCCAGCTCCGCAAAATGGTCTGCGGTGAGGCGTTCGTGCTCGGCCTGCTCGCCACGGCGATCGGCTGCCTGCCCGGCTTCCCTGTCGGCACCTGGCTTCTGGAGATGTTCAAGTCCTTCGGCATGGTGCCGAAGGAAGTCGAACTGGTCAACGGTCCACTCCCCGCCGTGGCGGTGGTCGTGGCTCTCGTCGCCGCCGCGGTACTGGCAGGACTGAGCGCGGCCCGCCGCGCGGCCAAGACCCGTCCGACTGAGGCACTCGGTGACGCCGCGGTCCAGCGCACCCTGATCGGCAAGGGCAGGCTCTTCACCGGGCTGGTGCTGGCCGCGGGCAGTGTCGCGCTGCTGATCGTGTCGGCGTTCCTGAGCGGTGTCGCGGCGGCGGGTGCCGCGAGCGGTGTGGCGATCCTGTTGATCATCGCGATCGCCGTGCTCGGTCCTGTCGTGGCCAAGGTGATCGCCTTCGTCGCGGCGCCCCTGATGCGCCGCTACCGGGTCGGCGGCTACCTGGCCAGCGCGAACAGCACCACCAACGTGGGCAGGCTGGCAGGCTCGATCGTGCCGCTGGTGCTGGCGATCGGCTTCGGCTGCGTGGCCATGTTCGTCCAGACCACGCAGGTCCGGGCGGCCGAGGAGAGCGGCAAGACGAGCATCACGGCGGACTACGTTCTGACCGCGCCCCAAGGCATCCCGGCCTCGGTCACCGGCGAGATCGCCGCGGTCCCCGGAGTCTCGTCGGTCACCTCACTGCGCCAGACCCAGCTGAAGGAAGAGCTCCCGCCGGGCAGCGAAGCCATGAACGACCCGATCGACACGATGGTGGTCAGCCCCGGTGACGTCGGCAAGACCCTCGACCTGCGCCCGTCCCAGGGCGACCTGACCAAGGTCCGCGGCAACGACATCGCGGTCTCCGCGGCGACCGCGTCGAGCCTGGATGTCTCACTCGGCGGCTCGGTCAAGCTGCGCCTCGGCGACAGCACGCTGGTGGAGCTGCGGGTGGTGAGCATCTTCGATCGGGAGCAGGGGCTGGGCAAGATCGTCGTGGACCGGGCGCTCGTGGCCGGGCACACCAACAGCCAGCGTGACGACCAGGTGCTGATCAAGGCCGATCCGTCGGCGCTGGCGGCTTTGCGGGCCCAGTTCCCGGATCTCTCGGTCGCCGACGGGGCTTCGGTCGAGGCGGCGCGGACGGGTGCCTTGCGCGCCAACATGTGGATCAACCTGCTGGTGGTCGGGATCATCATGCTCTACACCGGCATCGCCGTGGTGAACACCTTGGTCATGGCCACCGGCGCCCGCCGCCGGGAGTTCGCGCTGCTCCGCCTGGTCGGCGCCACCCGCAGGCAGGTACTGCGCACGACCCGCTGGGAGAGCGCGCTGGTGGTGGTGTCGTCGATCGTGCTGGGCTCCGCGGTCGCGGCCGCGACGCTGGTCCCGATCAGCATCGCGCTGAGCGGCTCCCCGATGCCCTACGTCCCGCCGGCGCTCTACTTCGGCCTGATCGGCATCGTCGCGATCCTCGGCTTGGTGGCCACAGAAATCCCGGCCCGCCTCGCCCTCCGGCTCAAGCCCGTCGAGGCGATCGGCATCAAGGAGTAACCCGCGGCTCGGGGGTCGTGAGTGGTACGGCCGGTTAGAACCGGCCATACCACTCACG
>NZ_JBHWEB010000035.1:0-29046 GCF_042734395.1 Amycolatopsis sp. NPDC059657
GCCAACCGGGCTCACCTGCGCGGGCGCGGTATCAAAGCGACCATCCCGAGTAAGGCCGATCAGGATGCGCATCGCAAGGCCAGGGGGTCGAAGGGCGGTCGGCCACCGGCCTTCGACCCCGAGATCTACAAACAGCGCCATGCGGTGGAGTGCGGCATCAACCGGCTCAAACGCCACCGTGGGGTGGCTACCCGCTACGACAAGCTCGCCGTCCGCTACGAGGCCACCGTGCACATCGCCGCAATCAACGAATGGCTCTAACCGACTTCGATACAGGCCCTAGCCCTGTGCTGACCGGCAATGCCTCCAGCGCGCGGAGATTGCTCCGGCGCTGCCAGCGGACGGCGCCGGTCAGGCTCAGCCGAGGCGCGCGCTCCAGCAACACGCGGAGCGCGGCCTCGGCTTCCATCTTCGCCAGCATCGCGCCGAGGCAGTAATGCGCGCCGCCCGCGAACGTCAAATGGCCCTTTCGCTCACGGGTGATGTCGAACTGGTGCGGGTTTTCGAAGACCTCGGGGTCGCGGTTGGCCGCCGCGCGCACAATGACCACCTCACTATCCTTTTTGATCAGCTTGCCGCCGATTTCGACGTCCTCGTGGGCCACCCGCAGCGAAAGATGGGTCGACGGCTCGAAGCGGAGCACCTCGTCGACCGCGTTCGGCACCAGGTCGCGGTCGTCGAGCAGCAGCTCCCATTGGTCGCGGTTGTTCAACAAGGTGACAACCGCGTTGCCGATCAGGTTCGCGGTGGTCTCGAACCCGGCGAGGAACAGCGTCTCGCCGTTGACGACCGCTTCACCGGCCGTGATCTCACCGGCGTCCTGCGCACGGACCAGTGCGGTCATCATGTCGTCGCGCGGGTCTTCGCGACGACGGTCCAGCAGCTCGCGGAGCAGGGCGTGCAGCTCGGCACGAGCGGCTTCGTAGTCGCGCAACTGGGCGATCGAGCGGACTCCGTCGCACGCCAGCGCGATGACATTGCCGTGTTCTTGGAGGCGCGCCAATTCGTCATGCGCGTCGTCGTCGATGCCGAGCAGGTCGGCGATCACGCGCAGCGGCAGCGGCTGCGCGAAGTCGGCCAGCAGGTCGAAGTCGTCGCCGGCTTCGTCGAGCAGCCGGTTCGCGATCTGCTCGACGCGCTCGGTGTAGGCCTTCATCAGCTTCGGGCGGAAATACGGCGCGATGAGCTGGCGCAGCCGGTTGTGGTCCGGCGCGTCCTTGAGCAGCAGCGAATCCCCGAGGTTGTGCAAGGCGAGCCTGCTCACGTCGCGTTTGCCGGTCAGCTCACCATCGGCCTTGCGGACACCGAAACGGGGATCCTTCAGCAACTTGGCGCTCAGCTCGTGCGAAAGGACCGCGTGGACACCGACCGGGCTGTGACAGACCTGCCCCTTCGCCCGCATGCGCTCGTAGGCCGCGTACGGGTCATCGGAGTGCTCCCGCAGCAGGACCTGCACCAGGGGGTCACCGCACCGCGCCAAGGTCCACGCCGTGGCCTTTTGGGCGTTGAGGCGGATAGTGAGGCTCAAGTTGCTCTGCATGCCGTCCACACGGGACACTCGCGAAGACGGTTCAAGCGTGTGCCCCAGGTCACCCGAAGGCGCGCGAAAGCTCCTCGTGCGCTTCGACGAGTGATGGCCCGTACCAGGTCAGATACCGGCCGGACACCAGCACGGGCCGCAGCCCGGGGAACGCCTCAGGACCATCCGTGTGGGTGAAGACGTACGGCTCGTCGGGCAGGACAACGAGGTCGGCGCCTTGTTCGTTGAGCTCGTCGAGCGGCGGCCGCGGATAACGCTCGGCGTGCCCCTCGTAGACGTTGCCGATGCCGAGCCTGCGCAGGACATCGCCGCCGAACGTGTCACGGCCCAGCACGATCCACGGTTTGCGCCAGACCGGGATCACCGCGTGCGCGCGGATCGGCCGAGTCTCGCGCCACAGCTCTTCGGCCGTGACCAGCCACCCCGGTTCGTCCAGCTCGAAAGCCTGGGTCAGGATCCGGCGCAACGAACCGAGCGCGGCGGGAACCGTAGCGGCTGCCTCCATCACCCACACCGGGAAGCCGTTGGCGCGCAGCCGTTCCACGTCTTCGGGCCGGTTCTCCTCGGAGTTCGCCAGCACCAGGTCCGGCGCCAGCGCGAGCACGTCGTCGATCTTCGGGTACTTCGAACCACCGACCCTCGGAACGTCCAAAGTGGACGGGTGGGTGCAGTAGTCGGTCGCGCCGACGAGCCTGCCCGGCGCGCTCACCTCGACGGCCTCGGTCAGCGACGGCACCAGCGAGACGACCCGCGCCGCGGGACCGTCCAACGGCACAGGCTCGCCGAGATCGTCGATCATGCGGCCTCGAATTCGACCTTGCGCTTTTCGGCGTCCACCGAGGTCAGGCGCACCGCGATCCGCTCACCGACGGTCAGCCGCACGCCCGCGCACTTCGCCATCACGGTCGGGTCCTCGACGAGGATCTCGGCCTTGTTCTCCTCGGCGCGCAGCACGACCGCCTGGAACTCGCCACCGATGTGTTCGGCGAGCACCCACGCCTCGACCTGGTCGATGCACGCCCGCTCGACGCGAGCGGCCAGGGTGTCCGACGCCGTCATCTGCTCCGGCACCTCGGACAACGCCTCGCGCACCCAATCCGGCACCGGGCGGTCCGCTTGGACGGCCAAGCAGATTTCGGTGGCGAACCGGTCGACCAGCCGCCGAATCGGTGCGGTCACATGCGCGTACGGTCCGCCGATGCCGGCGTGCGTGGTCAATTCCGGCAGTGAGCCGTCGAACGCGGTGTAGCCGGCGCCGCGCAGCAGGCGTGTGGTGTCGGCGTAGAGCGCCATCGACCGTGGGTCGCCGGGATCGAGTTTCGACAGGAAGACGGACACGCTGGTCTGCTCCGGCCAATCGATCCCCAGCGCGTGCGCCGATCGCCTGAGCCACGCGACGGCTTCCTCTTCGGGATCCGGCAACGTGCGGAGCACACCAACTCGGGCTTCGATCATGATCTGCGCCGCGGCCATGCCGGTGAGCAGCGAAATCTCGGCGTTCCACGCGTCGATATCGTTGCGTGGACGGCGCGCGAGCGCCCAGCCGCCGTCGGCGTCGCCGCTGATCTCCTGCTCGGGCAGTTGCAGCTCGACAGCGCCACGCTGCACGGCGAGCTCGCGGCGGAGTCTGCCCAGGTCCGGCAACGCGGCGATCGACGGGTGCGGCTTGCCCGCGTTGATCTCTGCCTGCACGGTCTCGTAGTCGAACTGCGCGGTTGACCGGACCAGCGCGCGGCGCACATGGGTGCCGACCGGCAGGCCGCTGGCGTCCGTGTCGATGGTCCACAGCACGGCCGGCCTGGTTTCCCCAGGCAGCAGGCTCGCGGCGCCTTCGGACAGCACCGGCGGGTGCAGCGGGACGTTGCCGTCGGGCAGATAGAGCGTCTGGCCCCGGCGGCGGGCTTCGCGGTCGATCGGGCCGTCAGGTCTGACGAAGGTCGCCAGGTCCGCGATCGCGTAGTGCACGCGGAATCCGGTCCCGGTCCGTTCGAGGAAAATCGCCTGGTCGAGATCCTTCGCCCCGGGCGGGTCGATGGTGACGAAGGGCAGACCGGTGGCGTCTTCCCGTTCCGCGGGCTCGATCGGATCGCCGACCGCGGCTTCGGCCTCGGCGAGGACGTCGGGACTGAACGACTCAGGCAGCACGAACTCGGCGCGCAGGCGACCGAAGTCACCCCCGGCCGTATGGGTGCGGATCACCAGGGGGGCCACTCAACAACCCTAACCCGAGACCGGAGGGTTGATCGCCCGTTCGGGTGCGGGCCAGTCGGGTGTACGTTGCGAGGGCCAATAATGAAAACCGGAATCATCTTCGGAAAGGTGCTCGCTGTGAAGATCGCGTTCGTCGGCAAGGGCGGCAGCGGCAAGACCACGCTGGCGTCGCTGTTCACCGGCTATCTCGCCGACGCGGCTCGCCCCGTGCTCGCGATCGACGCGGACATCAACCAGCATCTGGCCGTCGCGCTCGGCGCCGGCCAGGACGAGGCCCGCGCGCTGCCGACACTCGGCGAGCACATGAGCCTGATCAAGGAGTACCTGCGCGGCGACAACCCGCGCATCGCCGACACGGCGTCGATGATCAAGACCACCCCGCCGGGGCGCGGTTCGCGGCTGGTCCGGCCGTTCGACGACAACCCGATCGCCGAGGCCTGCTTCCGCTCGGTCGGCGGCATCCGGCTCGCGGTGACGGGCCAGTTCGAAGAGTCCGACCTCGGCGTCGCCTGCTACCACTCGAAGGTCGGCGCGGCCGAGCTGCTGCTCAACCACATGATCGACGGCACCGGCGAGTACGTGGTGATGGACATGACCGCGGGCGCGGACGCGTTCGCTTCCGGGCTGTTCACCCGGTTCGACGTGACGTTCCTGGTCTGCGAGCCGACGCTGCGCAGCCTCGGCGTCTATCGGCAATACGCGGACTACGCGCGCGACTTCGGGGTGCGGCTCGTGGTCGTCGGCAACAAGGTCACCGACGCCGAAGACGTGGAATTCCTGAGCACCGAAGTCGGCCCGGATCTGCTCGGCTGGATGCAGGCTTCTGGCCACGTCCGCGCCGCCGAGCGTGGCCGCGCCCGGCCGATCGGCGAACTCGAGGCGCACAACCTGGCCACGCTGGCGTCCATGCTGTCCACTGTGGATTCGGTAGACCGGGACTGGGCCCGTTACCAGCAGCAGGGCGTTGAATTCCACCTGCGCAACGCCGCCGCGTGGGGCAGTGACCGGGCGGGCTCGGACCTGGCGGCCCAGGTCGATCCCGATTTCGTGCTGGGCCCGGCTTTGGTCCGTCAGTGACTTTCCGGAGGTAGTCCCAGCGTGCTTCCGGGGCTAGACAGGCGAAAAGGTCACGCCGGATGGCCGATCCGACCATCCGGCCCGCCACGGCTTCTAGTCGTTCCAGGCGGCGTCTTCGGCGTCGGCTTGGCGGGTGCGCTCGTGGGCGATCTTCAGCGCCTGGCGTGCGGTGGCCTCGTCCGGGTAGGGCCCGAGCAGGTCGATGCCCCGCCCACGGTCATGGTGTTCGACCTGGTTGGTGCGGGTGTTGAAGTACCAGCCCTCGTCCGGGTTCGGGTCGTTGTCGATAGCCATGAAAAGAGCGTGACACCGAATGGACCCGCTGTCACGCTGAACGGTCCTAGAAGACCTGGACGATGAAGTCGTCGAACCGATGAAAGCCTTGCGCGCCATCGATCTTCGCCAGCGCGCGCTGCAACTGGTAGACGTGATCGACGGTGAGTTCCAACGGCGGCTCGTCCGGCTGATAGGTCGTGCCCATCGGATAGTCCTTGCCCGGTTCGCTGGTCATCTCGATGTGACAACCCAGCACGTGCGTCACCCGCCGTGTCGCGCAGAACTCGGCCAGCCGGTCGACGGTCGCGACGAACGCGGGCCAGTCGCGGACGTACAACCGGCCCGGGTAGAGCGAATCGCCTGTAAAGAGCAAACCGGTGTCGCGGTCGTAGAACACCGTAGCCGCGGCTTCATGACCAGGACCTGGGATGACATCGATGACCCGTCCGCCCAGGTCAAGCTCCGCCAGCCCGGACGGCCACTCCTCGAAACCGTAGAACGCGACGACCTCGTCCAGCCCTGGCCCGACGATCACGGTGTCGGCGCGGCCATCGAACTGGCCGTCACCGGCGACGTGGTCGCCATGTCCGTGCGTGTGCGCCACGACAAGTCCATAACCCGGCTCGGGATGGCTGGCCACGATCAACTCGTCGACGATCCGGCGCAACGGGAAATACTCGGGCTGCGGGGTCGCGCCGGTATCCAGCAGCAGTGCGTGGTCTTCGCCGAGCAGCAGGAACAGGAACGGGCCCTCGTAGTGCACCGACTTGTTCTGCCGCAGGATGAAGGTGCGCTCGTCATAGGCGTGCACCTGGATTTCCGGTGCCGTGTCGTGCTTGGGCGACGGCCAGCCGGCGTGCCAGGTGACGTCCATGGCTATTTACGGTAGCGGTACGGGATCTCCGTCGGATCGCCCGTCGGACCGAACTCGCCGCCCTCGACTGGCGCGTCCGGCTCGGCCATCTCGTCGAACCAGCCGCGATCCGACCGGATGCCCGACGGCGGCGTCGGCGGTGAATCGTGCTCGGGCGGCACCGGCCGAGGAGGCGGCGGCATCACCGGCGGGGCCTGACTGGGCGAGGCTTGGCTGGGCGCCGCTTGCATCGGTGGCGCTTGCATCGGTGGCGCGACCTGCGGTGTTGGCGGCGTGACCTGCGGCTGCTGCTGGACTGGCGGTGCGTGCTGTGGCAGCACAGGTTGGGGCGGCTGAGGTTGCGTCGGCTGAGGCAACGGCAACGCGGGTTGCGAACGCGCCGCGGACGACGACGGCTGCGGCAACGGCGGTGCGGACGGCGTCACAGATGGCTGCGAAATGGGCGGCTGAGCGACCGGCTGCGACGCGGCCGGGGACGAACCCGCCGACGGCGTGCCACGCGGCGGCGTGACCGGTGGCTGAGTGACCGCATGTGACGCCGCTGGGACCGAATTCGCCGCCGGCGTGCCACCCGGCGGCGTGTTCGGCGTCGGGGTGACCGAGGGCGTCGCGGGCGCGGCATGCGCGCCCGCCGGTTGCGCGGACGGACCTGTCTGCGCTGCGGCCGACGCCGAGGAAACGGGCGGAGGCTGCGGAGCCGGATTCGCGACCGCTTGCGGCGGCAACGGCGGAACCGGCGTCTGCGCGGGCTGGGGTGTGACAGTCCGCCACACCGGCGCCGGGCCGATGTTCATCGGTGCGGGCGCGCGCGGCGGCTCCCCCGTCGACGGCGGCCGCACCGGCTGCTGTTGCCGCGGCTGCTGGACCGGCGGCGCCTGCCGCGGCTGGGACGGCTTCGGGATCGGGTCGAGGCAGGACACGAGCACCGTCGTCGACTGGGGGTCCTCGACCTTGCGGCCGCTGCGCTCGCGATAGACCATCTCGCCGTCGGTGTCGATCTCGACGATGTACCCGGCCTCGGCGAGCTGCTCCTCGTCCAGGTCGACGAGGTTTTCGTATCGCGACGGCACTACCTTGTAGATCGGCCAGTTCAGTCGCGCGTGCTCCTGGTGGAACTGCGCGAGCAACGCGGCCATCTGCTGCTGCCACGGCAGCGACATGCCTTCGGCGATGGATCGCGGGATCACCACGTATCCGGCGTCGACGCCGGGATACCCGTGGCTCAGCTGGTCGGCGAGCGGGGTGCTGGACGCGGGCCTGCCTGCGTGCCGGGGCAGGCCGGAGGACCCGAACAGGTCCCTCGGGTCGTCCTCGGGCTTGCCCGAAGACGACTTGCGCTTCCCGAATCGCTTGGCCACGTTTCCGATGCTAGACGCCGGGCCGGACTGCCTGCCCGACGAGTTCCTTCTCGTCGAAGGAAAACGCCCGGGTGTGTACCGGCACGCCGGTCTGCTGCGCTTCGACGATCTTGTTGTCGCCGAGGTACATCATCACGTGGTGGATGGTCGCCGGGTTCGACGGATCGTTGGCCAAGAACAGCAGGTCACCGGGCTGCGCATCGCGTACGGGGACCATCCCGCCCGCGTGGTACTGGTCCTTGGAGACTCGCGGCAGGATGATCCCGGCCGACTCGTACGCCCGCAGCATCAGGCCAGAGCAGTCGTAGGAATTGGGTCCCGTCGCACCCCACACGTACGGCTTGCCCTGCTCACCGAGCGCGAACTTGATGGCCTGCCCGGCGGCTTCGCTGGCAGGCAGCAACGCGCCCATGCCCTGGCCACAGCCACTCACGTTGACGACCGCGCCGAGGCCCTCCACCAGCGCGGCGGCCATGGGCTCCCACTTGTGATACCGATCGGGGAAGCCCGACCGCTCGACGGCCTGCGCGGCGTCGCCTGGTCGCTTGTTCTGCCAGTCCGGGACGGCGAGCAGCACGTCGTAGAACTTGTTGACCTCGTATTCGACATTCGTGACCTGCGCGATACTGCCCCAGCCCATCGACGGGCGCATCTGGAAGATGCCCAGTGAGTCGCGGTCGCCATAGGTGAGGTTGTGCAGTCCGGACTCGGTCATGCCCGCCTGGATCGCCACCTGCCACGCGCGGGGCGCGAGTTCGCGCTGCTTGCCGATGCTGATGATCGCGGTGACGATGCTCCGCTGCTCGTCGTCGAGCTTGGCCGCGTCGACCGAACCCTGGTCGCCGGTTCCTGGCTGGGTCGGGCCGAGCGAAGCGTCGCAGCTGACGTTCATGACGCTTTGCGCCTGCGCGGCCTGCTGCTGGTCGGTGACGACCTTCACGACCGTGCCGATGGTCAGCACCGCCGCCAGGCCGATGCCCGCCAGTACCGTCGCCACCACTCCGACGCGCATGGCGATCAGCTCGCCTTGTCGTATTCCGAAACCCGCCACCCCGCGTTGGTCACGACCAGGGTGATACTGAGTTTCGGACCGTCGGTGGGGACCGTGACCAGCAGTGAGCTGGTGAACGAGTTGACGACCTGGGGCTCACCGGTGACCTGGTTCCCCCCGACGCTCTCGACCGGCACGGTCGTCAGCTTCGCGGCGAAGAACTCCTCGGTCGTGTAAGCCCGCATCCCCTCGAGCCATTGCTCCTGGGTGATGCCGGCCGGATGCCGCACCCACGCGTTGGCCCACTCCTTCGCGACGCGGATCGCGTCCGCGTTCGGCGCGGACGGCGTCGGCGTGGTCTGCGAACCCGAAAGCCGGGTCTGCGGCGGCGGGGTGGTAGTCGTGGCGCCGGCGGGCGGCGGAGCGCCGGGCCCGCTTCCGGGATGGGAGGAGGTGGTCCGCGTCGTCGACGGCTGAATCGCGGTGAGCGTCGGGGTGGGCTTGTCGATGACCTTCGGCAACACGATGCCGAGCGTCGTCAGCAGCGCGGCGACCACGATGAGCGTGCCGACCAGGTGCTTCGGCGAGCGCAGCGGGAAGCCCCACAGTCTCCGGTAGACCGCGGCGCGGCCGCGGTTGGTGCGAATGGGCATCGGCTACCTGCCCATCAGGTGATCGGTGTCGCGAATGTCCTCGCGCACCTCGATCCCGCGAGACGGCCGGTACAGCACGAACACCGGTTTCCCGGCGACGACCTCGGGGTCCACCCGCCTCGGCTGCGGGATCGGCGACGTCCGCACCGGCGAGTTGTACTCGGGCGAGGTGAACTCGGCCTGCCCGCCACCAGCGGACAGCCTCGACGGCACCACCACCGGCTCGGGTTCGTCGCTCCACCGGCGATCGAACACCGGCGATGTGTCGACGCGACGGCTCGCGCGGACCGGCTTGCGCCCGTTCGGCGGATAAATGAAGTCGCCCGGCTCGTTCCCGCCAGGCCCGTAGTTGGCGAACACCCCGGCGCCACCGCCGCCTGCGGGCAGCGCCGGACGTCCCCCGCCGCCATCGATCGCACCCGGCCATGACGCGCCGGACCAGGCCGCGGCGGGCCGCGCACCCGGCGAGTCGAGCCGCTGCGAGCTGGCGAAGATCGTCGCTTCGGGCCGGAAGCGTCCGCCACCGGAGATCGCGCCGATCGGACCGCGCGCGTCGCCGTCGACCACGTCGTCGGTGTCACGGATGTTCTTCCAGAACTCGTCCTGCGGCGTCGGCCCCTGGTTCTTGCGGAAGCGCGAGAAGATTCCGCCGCTGGGTGACGGGACCGCGTTGCCGACCATTCGCGCCGACATGTCGACCATTTGCCACAACCGGCGCACTGGGCGGCCGACCATGAACAGCAGCACTGTGACCATTCCGGCCAGCACCATCTGCGTCAGCATCGACAGCGAGTTACCCGCCTCGAAGATCGCTTTCAGCAGGAGCGCGTGCACACCGGCAAGTACCGAAAGCACGACCAAGTTGAACGCGACAGCGCCGGCGACCTTGAGCACGCGGCGCAGGATCTCCGGGTGCAGCAACGCCACCAGGCCGATCAGCGGCGCGGTCAGCGTGAACAGCCGGATGAGCACCTGTGCCAGCAGCACGGACGCTTTCGCCAGCAGCTGGAACAGCGAGTACACGAGGCCCTGGCCGAGCGCGAGGAAGCCGGCGCCGGTACGGCTGCCGTCCTCACCCGTGAAGTACCCGGTCGACGGGCCGAGCTTGGTGGAGATGTCCTTGTACGAGGCCTTCTTGGCGTCGATCACCTGCTGGTTGGCGTCGTCACCGGCTTCGAGCTGGTTTCGGGTGAACGCCTGCGCGTCCACGAGCGCCTTGCCGTATTGCTCGGCCTGCGGCGCGTCCGCGGCACCGAACTCGCCGCGCAGCCAGTTGTTGTAGACGACTTGAGTGTGCAGTTCCGTTGGCAGCACTTCGACGTCGAGCTGGTCCGCCGACTCGTCGATGAATCCGGCATGGATGTTCGTCGTGGTTTGCACGATCGCGTGGTCGATCGGGTCGATGTAGCGCAGCAGCGCCAGTGACGACGCGGCGAGCCAGACCGCGGCCAGCGCGTAGAGCGCGCGTTTGCTGACCGCCGCCAGGTCGCCCCGCCAGATGTTGCGGAACATCATGATCGACAGCAGCAGCGCGACCAGCCCGAAGAGCTGGGCGTAGATGTTGTTGTAGACCTTTTCAGCGCCCGCTTTGACGGCGCTGTAGATCGGGTTCAGCAGACCACCGTTCAGCACCGTGTAGTGCAGCGAGTTCGTCGCGCCCACCAGGTTCTTGCCGATGTTGAAAAGCTGGTTGCCCGCCCAGGTGTCGATCGTCGAGTCGGGCGAGTTCAGCCCGGCGAGCGGCCCGCAGTTGGTCTGGAACGTGTTCCAGACCATGCCCGCGTAGCTGTAATCGATATAGATGCTGTCCTTGAGACCGTGGCCCTTGGCAGGGTCGAGCGCGCCGACCATGCCGGAGCCGGGGCGCTCCGGGTTCGGCGCCTCACCGCACTGCGCCGCCATCGCGGGCGGGGCGGTCATGGTCAGCTGCAACCCGAGGATGCCTGCGACCATGAGCACGGTCGCCAGCTTGGTCGGCCGGGTGCGCCCGGTCGGCCCGTGCTTCAGCCGCTTGCGCAGCTTGTGCCAGCCGGCCGCGCACGCGAGCACGGCCGCCAGGGTCAGCAGCGTCATGCCGCGTCCCTGCCGGTTCCACCCTTGCCGGCGCGAGCGTGCTGCCCGCCGCCGTTCTCCCCTGCCGGTTTGTCGACGGCATTCGTCATGCCGCCCAGCAACTGCTCCTCGGTCAACCCGACCTCCAACTCGGCGGCCAGCTCGAGATCGGGCTCGAGCTCGTCGTCTTCGGGGGGAACAGGAACGTACGGCTTGGTCTCGTCCGTGGGAACGAGTGCCGTGCCCGGCTGCGGCTTGAACTCCACGTTCGACGACCCTGGGGTCGTGTCCATGACGCCGCGCAGGTGTTCCAGATGGGGACCGGAGAAGTCGACACGGATCCGCTCGACACCGCCCGCGCCGTCGCCGAAGACGAACTGGCGGGGTTCGGTGTCACGCTCGAGTCCGCGCTGACCGCCTGGCCGTCGGCCGAGTGCGGCGATGACCTGCTCGTAGCCGACCCCGACGGGGACCTTGAGCAGGCGCAGCGCGTCAGCCTGGGCATCGTCGTCGTCGAGACGGCCGACGAAGACCGAGTCGAGCAGCGTGACGAAACCTTGGATCTTGAGGAAGTCAGCCGGGATCTGTGAGGACAGCAGCACGCGGACGTTCCACTTACGCGAGTCACGCGCGAAGCGGTTCATCAGCACGCGCCCGGTCGGGACCTCCGAGAGGAAGAACGCCTCGTCGATCCAGACGCCCTTGCGCAGTTCCTTCGGCTTTTCGTAAACCGAACGCTGGGTCAGCCAGGCCGCGAGGTTCAGCATCTCGACGCCGAGCGACTCCGCGTCCGTCCAGTACTCGCGCGGCACGCCGTCCTTGGGCAGCGTCAGACCGGCCATGGTGAGCACGGTCATCCGGTCATCCCGCGTCTCCGCGTACGGGTCCGCGTCGGTCTCCGGGATGAGCAGTGCCATCCGCTCGCGCATCTCGTCCAAGAAGTCCGCGACGACGACCGCGTGCTCGTGGTGCTCACTGGAATCGCGCCGCAGCGCGTCGATGACCTGCCCCGGGTCGGCGTCGAAGCGCCCGCCGACCGCACGGACCGCACGCAGGAGCACGATCCGAGTCTGGGCCATCCGCGAGACCTCGTACGGCAGGACTCCGGTCAGTACGTCAAGTACGAGACGCCTGCGCGTGGCGCCCGCGAGCGCCTTCTCGCGGCGCCAGGACCGTTCCGGGTCGTCCTCGTCCATGAAGTGCTCGAGCAGCGGCTCGGCGACCACGCGATACGGATTGAGGATGCCGGGCTGGGCGTTGAGCAGGTTGATCGGCCGCGCGTACGGGCGGATCTCCGGCAGGTCGCACAGCCGCGACAACGGGCCGGACGGGTCGAGGATCGTCCAGTGCGCGCCGGCGCGCAGCGTCTTGTAGACGATGCCACCGCCGAGGAACGACTTACCGCCACCGAGCCCGGCGACCATCGCCGTCAGGCCGGAGCCGTCACGGATCTCCTGCGCCATCCACGGGTCCCACGCCACCGGACGCCGGGTCGCGGTGCAGGTCTCCCCGAGCAGGATGCCCCGGCGGTCGCCGACCTCGGCGGTCGCCGTGGGCACCGCGGACGACGCCCACACGACACTCCCGCGCCGCATGTACGCGGCCGACGCGAGCGGCTCGCCGGGGATGAACTCGCGGGCCATCGCGTACTGCGCTTCGGGGTGCTCGATCGCGATCTTCGGCTTGTACAGGTCCAGCAGCTGCTGAGCCAGCTTGAGCGCGTCGCGCTCGGTCGGGCCGGACACCGCGAGCCGCCACCAGGACCGCACGCGCGTCGCGAGCGCGGTGAAGCCCGACGTCATCTCGTCGTCGATCTCGAGCACCCGCCCCGCCTGGCGCGCAAGCGATTGCGGCGGCTCGAGCTCGTGTTCGTCGGTGTAGTGCTTGACCTGCGATCGCACCTTGTTCATCTGGCGCTGCAGCTCACCGGCGACCTCTTCGGGCCGCCGGACGTAGATGCGCGCCGAAACCTCGACCGAAGCCGGCAGCCGGTCGGCGTGCTGGATCCACGGGTCGTCGACCTCGGGGATCTGCAATCCGTGCATCTGCCCGACCGTGAGCACCGCGAGGTGCCGCGAAACACCGGCGTTGGACCCCGTCCGTCCGCGAACGGTCACCGTGGGCGCGTACGGGTCGGCGTGGAAGTCGGCCGCGTCGGTGAAGCTGGCGAGATCCTCCGGCTCCCAGGCCGCGCCGGGCACAGCGGGCATGTTCCGGGGTGCGGGCAGGCCGAGCGAGCACGAACGGTGCATCAGCCAGGACATCTCTTCGGCGTGCGCGGGCCTGCCCTCGAGCCCTGCCGAGCCGATCACCTGGTCGAGGTGCTCGACCTCGGAGTCCAGCGCGGTGAGCTCGGCGTCGACGGCTTCGGGCAGGATCTTGCGCAGCACCGGCGCGGCGCGCTCGACCGCTCGGTCCACCATCCGGCGCGTTTGGACCTGGACGCCGAGATAGACCTCTTTCTCGGCCATCGAGCGGCCCATGAGCTGCTGCTGCTCGCCGATCAGGTAATCGTCGAAGCTCAGCGCGCCCGGGATGTCCTGCGGCCGGTTGACGGCGTTGTGGACGTGCGCTTCGGCCCACATGCGGATCGGATAGGGCCGGTTCGTCACGCGCAGGTGCAGCCAGCGGCCCTGCAGCTCGGCGTACTGGCCCGCGATCGCGGCGATCAGGTCACGGCGCTGCGAGTCCGAGCGGAACGACCAGCGCTGCGGCGCGAGCCGGTACCACGCGTACACCTCATAGCCGGTGCGCAACAGATGCCCGTCGATGCTGCGCGCGGCGATCGACGGCGTGTAGGTAGGTATCGCCTGTTCACCGGGCAGTCGCCTGCCCTTGCCGCCGGCCTGCTTGGCCTGCGCGGAACGGACCTGCTGCGGGGTCTGCCACCCGTTGTGCAGGTCTTGTTCCCGTTTACCTCGGCTTCCGCCGCGACCGAACAACGACTACCTCCCGGCCGGAGCGTTGCTGCGGCTCCGGCGCGCTCGTGGTGTGCCCTGCGCTCCGTGGTGCGTGGGTCCCTTGAGGAGACCATCCCCCGCGGAACCCTTCCCTTTATAACTGTGTTGCTGCCGTGCGCGCCGTTTCCGGCGCTTGTGCTTGGGCAGCGGGCGCTCGGCCCGGACCCGGACCCGGCTGGCGCTGACCGCGCCGCCGGTCCCCGTGGTGCGTTCACGCGGGGCGCCGAGCTCACGGGCCCACATGGCGGCCACGGCGCCGAGCGGGCGCTCGTGGCTGATCTTGGCGGTGATGAACCTCGTGATCACGATTGTGATGACGAAGGCCCATGCTGTCGAGAAGAACCCGAAGCTGATGCCCGCCCACCGCTGCACGGTGAGCACGACCAGGAAGATGGGTATGCCGATGAGCCACGCCACGTAGCGGGCGCGCCAGGGGAAGGTCGCCTTGGGCGGGCCCAGCCAGACGGCGTCGACCCGATAGACCTCGTCATCGGTCCGGATGCGCACTGCGGGCGCCTCAGCCTGTGAAGAGGCCAGCGATCCACTGGCCCACGTTGACCCCGGCACCGCTGACGGCGAGACCGATGATCGCGAGCGCGATCACCACACCGGCGAGGCGGCGCATGACACCCGCGTTGTCGCCCTTGCCGCCGCCCAGCCAGAGCAGGAGGAGCGCGACGGCGAGTAGCACCAGGGGAATGATGTTGTCGATCAGCCAGCTGCGGACGTTGCCGGTCCCCAGCTCGCCGGCGGCCAGCGTCTCGAAGGTGGTCAAGGTGGTCATCGCTTACTCCCGGTGCGCGGAGCTTGGTCGCTTGGTCGCGATCTGCCGGTGGGCCCCGCTTGGTTCTTCATGGTGCTTCGGACACATCATGGCGTCACGAGGCGTAGTGGTCAAAGCGCTCTCTGTAGATATGTCGATCTAGGCCCGGCTCTCGGCTCGACCGGGATGTCCGCACTCCATCATCACGGCAAGGGCCCTCAGGATTAACCCCCGTCGCCCGGATTTCGCAGTGCGTGGAGGAACTCACCCACAAGGGAGCGTTTTGGTCACTGTGGGTAGAGGGTTTTCTGGCGAGATGAAGCCGCGAACAGTGTGACATGCCCTGTTCGGCCGCAATCGGCGAGTCCGCTGTGTTAGCACACCCAGGACCACTCGCCCCGCAGGTGATCAACGGTCCGTGACAATGACAGCTCATTCGAGACGCTCGGTGACCCGAACGGCGGGTTTTCGGGGCGTTCGGATGTACCGGCGACCGGGACGGGCCCCTGACCGTGTGAGCGACCTATCAACACTGACGGCGGGTTGCGCGCGGCGTTTCTGAAGCGTTCAGCGTTTCAGAAACTGACCTCGCGGCGGTTAGCCGCGTCCGGCGCCCGCGGCGAACACCCCGGACGGGAACGCGCCTGCCGAGACGGCGGTCCGGCTGAGCTCACGGCCGAGTTCATGGAGACGTTCGGTCTTGTCCGCGCCCAGGTGCGTCCACGGGGCGATCGCGGCCTGGTTGGTGACGCGCTCGATACCCGCGCGAAGTTCGAGTCCCTTGTCGGTGAGCGCGCCTTCGGCGTCCATGAGCCCGCGCTCGCCGAGCCCGGCCACCTCGGCGTCCCACTGCTCGTCGGACCAGCCGCGGGTCAGCCGGGCGGGTACGGCCTGGAAGCCCTTGCCGGTCGCGGTGTGCGTGACCAGCGCGCCGAGCCCGCTGAGACCGTGCTCGACCAGTGCGGCGATGTGCCCGTCGCCGCGGAATTCACGCAGCAAGGTGATCGCGTGCCACAGCACGAGGTGCGGCTCGGCGGGATACGGGAGATCAGCGTGCGCCGCGTACAGCGGACGGCCTTCCGGCGTGCAGCCCTCGGCGGCTTCGCGGGCGAGTTCGGCGGCTTCGGCCACTTCGGCGGAGGCCACGACGTCGTCGCCGAGCAGACGGCGCAGTACGACGTCGGCGGCATCCAGCCGGGCGGCGAGCACCTCGGCTGGCGTCGCGAGCGTCCACGCGCGCGGGATGTGGCGCGCGACGAGTTCGGGATTGAAGTTGTAGAAGGTGGCCGCGACGCCGCCTGCCCCGATGGCGCCGAAAGCGGCCGATCGGCCCGCGAAGTAGCACATCCGGCCAGGCCGCAGGCCCGCTCCGGTCAGTTTGTCCTCGGTCTCCGGCGCGAAATAGATCATCGCGTGCAGTGGATCGAGCACTCGGTGCAGCCGGAAAGCGACGTCGCCCATACGACCGACCCTACCGCGCGGTAGGCAGGCCGGTTGGCCCATTCGGCCGGGAAAAAGGACGAGTTGGCATGTAAGCCGGATCCTGTCCTCACGGCGAACCGTGATGAGCGGTCATCCATCTCGGCCTGCCGTCGCCGGCAGGCTCTAGCGGCCTACCCGCAGACTCGGACGGGCCGTCCTCGAACGCCTGCGCAGGAGCTCGCGCTCCCTCTTGGCCTTGCTCCGGGTGGGGTTTACCTAGCCGCCCCGGTCACCCGGGGCGCTGGTGGTCTCTTACACCACCGTTTCACCCTTACCCCCGTCCGGAGACGGGGGCGGTTTGTTTTCTGTGGCACTGTCCCGCGGGTCACCCCGGGTTGCCGTTAGCAACCACCCTGCCCTGCGGAGTCCGGACTTTCCTCGAGACGGTTTCCCGTCACGCGACCGCACTGCCAACTCGTCCGCCTGGAAATGTTACCGGTTGGACAGGTCGCGCTCCCGCATGGACCGTACGGCCCGTCCTCGGGTCACCCGGTCGGCGACGCGGGCAGCCCGTTCAGGTTCTCACTCCCGTCAGGGCCGACCGCGAACCACGCGAGGCTGACGCCCTGCCCGTTCCATTTCCCCGGCGACGAGGTCGCGTTGCGATAGAGCGGCCAGCCGCCGAGTGTCACCTGCCAGGTGCCATCGGCCCTCGGGATGGTGCCCACCAATTTCTGATCGATGCCGACCGCGACGGGCGTGCCGGCCGTCAACACCGGTGGCCAGGTCCTGGTGCACGCGTCGACGCACGCCGACATCGACGGGTTCGCGCTGTCCCTGTCGTACCGGTAGAGCACGGCGCCGTCCCCGTCCACGACGGCGTCGCCCAATGTCGGCAGCCGCACCGCGGCGATCCGCGCGGGCGCGGCAGGCATCGGTTTGCCGGTCGGCGGCGGCACCTGCGCGGTCGGGGAAAGCTGCTCGGTCACCGGCGCCTGGACCGCCCTGCCACCGACCACGATCGGCGCGACCGGGTCATCCCCCCGCCACCGCATCAGTACGCCGGCGGTGAGCACCGCCGCCAGCAGGGCGATGACGGGTTTGGCCTGGCGCACGACTGTTCTCCCTTTCGATGCGGGAAACGGGGTTCTGCTCGGCGATTTCGGCCGTCCAGCTGAGCATCGCGGCGGGGCTGTTCATGCAGACGACGCCGACGAGGCGGCCGTCGCGCACGAACCCGGTCACGGAGCGGTCGCCGGATTCCGGCGGGCTCAGTTCGACGGTGTCGGTGCCGAGCGCCGGCATGCCCGCGACCTGGATCCGCACACCGTGCTGCTCGGAGGAGAAGCGCGGGACCGGGGCGAACGGCCGTGCCGCGCGGGGCCCGGCCATCAGGCTCTCGGCCGCGGCGCAGCCCATTTCGACCGCGTTGAGCCAATGCTCGACCCGCTGCGGCGTGTTTCCGAACCGCAGGTTGGGCCACTGTGCCACGTCGCCGGCGGCGACAACGCTGTCGGTGCCGACGACGTGGCAAGTGGGGCCGCAGGTCAGGCCGTCCGCGATGGGCAGCCCGGCACCACGCAGCCAGGACACCGACGGGACGGTCCCGACGGCGATGACGGCACAGGACACGTCGAGCAGGTTTCCGTCGACGAGCTGGATACCGAGGCTGCGCCGGTCGGGCAGCCAGCGGCGGATCGAGGTGCCCAGCGCGAGCCGGACCCCGTGATCGGAGTGCAGCGAGGTGAGCCGTCTGCCGACCTCGGGGCCGAGTGCGTCCCCGAGCAGCGTCGGCGCCTGCCCGACGATGACCGCCTCCCTGCCGAGCTCTCGCACGGTGGACGCGATCTCGCAGCCGAGGAAACCGCCGCCGATCACCGCGACCGGGCCCTCGCTGGCGGCCAGTCCGTGCCGCAGCGCCATCGCGTCGGCCAGTGTCCGGACGACGAATACGCACGGATGGTCGTACGGCGCGCTCGGCAGCCGGCGCGGTTCGACGCCGGTGGCGATGACGAGCCCGTCGTAGCGCACTTCTTCGGCGCCTGGCAGGTGCACCACGCGGCGCCTGGGCTGCAGATGGACGGCGGTGGTGTTGAACCGCCATACGGCGTCGACATCCCCGGGCGCGGCCAGGCGGACGTCGGGTGGGGTCGCGGTTCCGGCGATGAGCTGCCTGGACAGCGCGGGCCGGTGGTAGGGCATGTCGGGCTCAGAGCCGATGATCATCAGCCTGCCGCCGAAACCCAGCTCCCGCAGGCGTTCGGCGGCGCGAAGCCCGGCCGGGCCCGCACCCACGATGACTATCTGCTCGGTGTGGTCGGTCACGGTGTGGCTCCCTCGAGTTGGATGGCACGCATCGGGCAAGCTCTGGCCGCGGCCCGCACCTGCGGGGTCTGGGCGGATTCGGGCTGCCGCAGGTACAGCAGCCGCCGGTCGTCCTGCAGCTGGAAGACCTCCGGCGCCTCGGCCTGGCACATGCCGTATCGGTGGCACCGATGACCGTCGACGCTGACCAGGACGATTCCGCTGCCCGCCGGCACGGCGAGGGTGACCGGATCCGCTTGGAGCAGACCGAGACCGACCAATTTCGGCGCCGGGAGGAAGCGCAGGACGGTCACCATGACCACGGGGACCGAAACGGTGATCCCGCCAAGCCACACCACCGACAGATGGCCGTTGGCGATCGCGCCGAACCACGAATGGATCATCAGCAGGCCGACGGCCGCGTAACCGCTTTGATGCAGATGCCTCCAGCCCCGGTACGCGAGTCCCCGCCGGACACCCGCGGCGACCGAGATGGCGACGCACAGTTCGAAGCCGATGATGGCGCAGGCGTGCCGCGCGTATCCGCCGTCCGCGAAGGGGATGAGCAGTTTCAGCACGGTCAGCGTGTCGTCGTCGAGGAAAAGGAAAGTCAGCGCGTGCAGCATTCCGCTCGCGAGGGTGAAGGCCGCGAGCATCAGGTGCCCGCTGCGCAGGGCGTGGTGCCCGGTGACCCGGCGGATCCAGCCGGTCGCGGTCAACACTCCCCAGACCAGGGTGAGGCACATGGTCACGTAGGCCACCCGGCCCGAAAGCGTGGCGATGTCACGGACTCCGCTGTCGTGCGCGGAGGGCACGGCGGCGAGCAGGTACGGCGGCATCGGCGTCACTTCCCGCTCGGGGAACCGAGCAGGCGGATCAGGCGGAACGTCGCCGCGCCCGCGATGACCACCATCACCGCGGCCAGCACGAAGTCCGCGCCGCCGAGCGTGTTGCCGCCCCGTGCGGCGGTCAGCACGAGCGAACCCGGTTCGGCGACGCCGGTGCTTTCCAGCAGGTTCAGCTGGCGCAGCATGGTTTCGACCACGGTCTGCGCGAACGCGCGCACCGCGTCGTCGAGGGTCGCGGCCCGTACCTGCGACGCGAGCTCGAAAAGGGTGCCGTGTGCCGCACGCAGCCGGTTGACGTAAACGCGATCGAACGGCTGTCCCGGCTCGCTCGACCGGATCTCATCCGTCCACGCCTGCTGTTCCCGGGTCGCGGTGTCGGGCAGCGCCACCCCGAGCCGCCCCGCCAGCGAGCGCGTCACCGGATCGAGACGGTCGTAGTCGCGCACGATCTCCGCACCGACTTCGCACACCCGGGCGGTGTTCCCGTGCTGCTGCGCCAGCACGCTCGCCTGGCCTTCCCACAGGCCTGCGCGATGAACGGCGATCAGCAGATCCCGGTCCGCCGACCGTAGTTCCATCGCATCCGCCTGACTGAATTCCGCTAACGCGGCGCATGCCAGCGTCAACGCAATGCCCATGACCATGACCACGCCCTTTGCCACGGATCGGAACAGCATTGCCGATGTCCCTTCGCATAATGACTCGTAAAAGGAGGTACGCGCCCCCGGACTAGCCGGTTCAGGACTTAACGGCCGTAACAAATGTGATCTGCATCACATCGAATAGTACTCGCGAGTTAAATTTTGTGGACGGCGGCCACATATAGCCCGCGCCGATCTTCTGCGCTACGCTCGCCGCACCCATTCCCTCACCTCGCGGGAGGTCGCGGCCTTATGGAAGCAGTGAGTGGCAGAGGGTGGCGGTTCAGTCGGGAGCACCCCCAGCGCAACCCCGACGATCCCAAGGAAGAGCTCATGTCCTTGCTGTACAAGGATTTTCGCGACCGACTGTTCGCACAAGTCCTCCGGCTGACAAATAATGACCGGCAGTGGACAGAGGACGTGGTGCAGGAAACCTTTATCCGCGCATGGCAGCATTCCGACGATCTGAACCGCGAACCCGGAATGTTACGAGGCTGGTTACTGACCGTTGCGCGCAGAATAGTCATCGACGGCTGGCGAAACCGCTCGGCCCGACCGCGTGAAGTAGAACTCGAATCACCGGACACCGCCGAGACATCAGACGAAACGGATCGCACTTTGGCCGCGATGGTCGTCGCGGACGCGTTACGCCATCTCGATCACAAACACCAATCAGTCGTATTCGAGACCTATTTCGCCGGCCGCACGGTCCGCGAGGCGGCGATTATCCTGGGACTGCCGGAGGGCACCGTCAAGTCGCGGTTGTACAACGCGATGCGGACGCTGCGCCGGGCACTGGGGGAGCTGGGTTCACGATGAGGATTCGGAGGCCTGGCCACCGTGGATTGGCCGCATACAGCCTCGGCGTGCTGGACGCCGAGGCTGCTCGCGCGTTCGAAGCGCATTTGAGACGTTGTCCGGCCTGCCGCCGCGAACTGGACGGGCTGCGCGCGGTCGTCAGAGCTCTCGGCCAAGTCGAGCAGCTGGGCTATCTGCCGCCTGGCAACGGCCCGGGCGCGTGCTCCGCGTCCGCACGCAAGCAGAACGCCCTGCGCGTGCGGTGCCGCTGGCTCCCACTGCTCGTGGCCAACCTGCTCTTCTGCCTGGCGACGATGCGCATCTCTGCCCCTGCCCCAGTAGCGGACGGTGTGGCCGTCACGCCGCGCGACGGTGAAAGGGTTTTCCCACTTTCAATTACCATCGAGTAGTCTGCCGCAAGCCGACACGAAGGTCTCTACGGTGCGTACCGAAGCAAATTCCGAGAGCCCCTACGGCGGACCTTCGGTACCGAAGCGTCCAGCCGGCGCCCCGCGTTTCGGGCGCGACGACGAGTTCAAGGCCCTGGCCACCATGTACGACGGCGTGGCCCGCGGCCGAGCCACCAGCGCGGTGCTGGTCGGCGAGTTCGGTATGGGCAAGACAACGCTGCTCGGAGCACTCTCGGAGTACGCGAGCCGTACCGCCTTCGCGGTCGTGGTCGCGAAGGGTTCCGGACTCGAGACCCATCTCAGCGGCGGTGTGACCAGGCAGTTGTCAGACGGGCTCACTCGCGCGCTCGGCCGCGCACCCCTCAAATCCCCGCTGGAGGAACGGCCGCGCACCGAGCACGACCAAACGGCGGCGCTGGAAGGTTTTCTTCAGCTGGTTCGCGAGGTGGCCGGGCGTGGCCCACTGCTGCTGGCCGTCGACGACATCCACCTCGCCGATGCCTGGTCGATGCGCTGCCTCGCCTACATTCGCTACCGGGTAGCCGAATACCCGGTGCTGATCGTACTGACTTCCATTCTGGGTCAGACATTGACCGGCGAGGTGTCACTTCTGGAACTCGCGGGCTGCTCCCCCGCCATCATCAAGCTCACCGGCCTCGGTGTCGAAGAAACCGGGCGCCTGATCGCCGCGAAATCCATGATCTTCACTGGAACGGCCGCGGACTGCCGCGAAGCCACCGGGGGAAATCCATTTCTTCTGAACAATCTGCTCACCCGGCTGGCTCCCGGCGCCGATGTCCACACGGTCGGCTCCCCCTCGGTCGGCGAGGTCCTGAGAGCCCGGCTGCGGGTGTATCCCGCGGCCGCACAGCTGGTGCGCGCGGTGGCGATCCTGGGCGAGGACGCCACCTTCGACCGCATCGCCACACTCGCCGGTGTCGACGAACGCGTCGCGTTGGAGGGCGTGGACACCCTTGTCCGCCTCCGGTTGCTCACCAATACGGGATTACCGGCGTTCACCTACTCGTTCGTAAGACATTCTGTCCTGCAAGACATTCCTCTGGCGACACGTGCGGTGAGCCATGCGAAGGCGGCGGAGTTGCTCGCCGAAGCCGACGTCCCCCACAAGCGCGTGGCCGCGCATTTGCTGGAGGCGCATACGGTCAGCACGCCTTGGGCAATCGATATCTTGCGGAACACGGCATGGGCGGCCGTGTTCGAAGGCGAAGAAGACCTGGCAGCCCAATGCCTGAAACGCGCGCTCGCCGAGCGGATGTCGCCGGGCAAACGAGTCGCGACCACGTTGCAGCTTGCCCACGCCGAATACCGGATCAACCCGGACACGGCGATGGCCCGCGTGCGCGAAGCCGTCGGCCACATCGACACGCACCGCGTCGCCACGCACACCGCGATGATGATGATCCTGTGCTTGTGCAGCGGAGCCGACAATCAGCTGGCCGTCTCCGCGGCGAGCTTGATCGCGGCCAGGGTGAGTTCCGGCAGTCCCGAAGCCACCTGGCCGTTGCATTGCATGATCTACCTGGCCGAAACGGGAAACAGTCTCAATCCGGCTCCCTTGTTCAGCGAAGACTGGACGCCCGGCCCCGACGCCGACCCGGAGCTGCGGCGAACCCACGCCGCGCTGCTGGCGCTCGACGTCCTCCGTCGCGGCAAATCCGCGGACGAGGCAGTGCGACATCTCAGCGACGCGTTGTCCGGTGACAACGGCCAGCTCTTCGAGCAGCCGTATTTCTTCACGCTGGTGACAGCCACGCTCGCCGACGAGCCAGCACTCACCGATCGCCTCTGCCGTGTGCTCGACAGCACCGACGACCCCTTCGACTACCACTTGCGCAAAGGCTCAATGGCAGCGCTCGCCAGGGGAATCGCGCTGCAGAGCGAAGGCAAGCTCCTCCGCGCCAGTGTCTACTACGAGTCGCTGCTGCGCCTGTTCGACGAACGCCGAGCCACCAGCGCCTGTCCGATCGCGGTGCTCGCGGTGGCACATCTGGCCGAGGTCTACACCGACCTCGGCAGGCCTGACGAGGCCGAGGCACTGCTCGCCGGTATCGATTTCGACGGCACCAAGCGGCTCTTCCAGCACAACTACCTCCTTTACGCGCGCGGCAAGCTGCGCGTGGCCTGTGGCGACACACAGGCGGGGCTGGAAGACCTGCTCGACTGCGGGCGGCGCCTCGAACGGCACGGTCTGGCATTCCCCGCGTTCGCCGCCTGGCGCCCGCTGGCCGTCCGCGCGGCGTTGATACTCGACCGGACCGAGCTGGCGGCCGCGCTCGCCGACGCCGACACCGTCGCGGCGGATCGATGGGACACGCCTCGCACCCGCGGGAGCGCCATGGCGGCTTTGGCGCTCACCCGCGAGGACGAGGAAGCGGAGCGGCTTCTGCACAAGGCCACCGAACTGCTCGAAGCCTCACCCGCGCGTCTCCAGCTGGCGACCACGCTGGCGGAGTTAGGCGCGGCGCGCGCTCGACGCGGGCACACCGAACAGGCTGTCGCGGACCTGCAGCGCGCGGTGGAGCTCAGCACCCAATGCGGCTCCCTTCCGCTCACCCGTCGCGCGAACGAAGAGTTGCACGCCATCCAGATGACCACGAAGGACACGGCGCACGGCCTGACCCGGCAAGAGGGCCGGATCGCCATGATGGCCGCACGTGGCCTCACCAACCGCGAAATCGCCGAAACCTTGCATCTGACCCGCCGCACAGTCGAGCTGCACCTCTCCGGCGCTTACCGCAAACTCGGCATTACCGGCCGCGCCGAGCTGGCCGCCGCGCTGACCGCCTAACCTTCGGCCGTGACTTGGGCGGCGATAGGCAGCTTCGTACTGCTGGTGGTGGTGCTCGCCTTCGCCATGCTCCGCCCGCGCGGCTTGCCAGAGGCGGTCGCCGCTGTACCCGCAGCCTGCATCGTGCTCGCGCTAGGCCTGGTTCCGCCTGCCGCAGCGGGACGGCGAGCCCTGGAAATCCTGCCCACGCTGGGCTTCCTCGCCGCGATCCTGCTGCTTTCGTACCTCGCGAGCGTCGACGGCGTGTTCACCTGGCTCGGTGAACGACTGGCCACCGCCTGCCATGGGAAGCCGAAACGCCTCCTCGTGCTCACATTCGCCGCCGCGTCCGGTGTCACAGCGATCCTCAGCCTCGACGCGACGGTCGTGCTGCTGACGCCAGTGGTGTTCGCCACCGCGACGAGCCTCCGGCTACCCGCCAAGCCTCACGTCTACGCATGCACTCACCTGGCGAATTCCGCCTCGACCTTGCTGCCCGTGTCCAATCTGACCAACCTGCTCGCGTTTTCAGCGTTGGGATTGACCTTCGCCGGATTCACCGCGCTGATGGCACTGCCATGGCTGGTCTCGATCGGCATAGAACTCGTGGTGTTCCTGCGGTTCTTCGCCGCCGATCTTACCGGCCGATCGACCACGGTTCCCCGAACAGCCACAAGAACGCCCAGATTCGCGCTCACCGTGCTGGCGCTGACTCTCGTGGGTTTCGGCCTAGGCCCCCTCATCCAGCTGGAGCCGGTCTGGATCGCCGCCATGGCTGCCGCGATACTCGCCATCCGCGCGCTGGCGACCCGCACAGTACGACCGCTCAGCCTCGTCACCGAAGCCTCGCCGCTGTTGTGCTTGTTCGTCCTCGGACTCGCGGTCGTCGTCGAAGCCGTATCCGAGCACCTGCTCGGCGGCGTGCTCCGCGCGATCTTGCCGAACTCGGCCGGCCTGACCGAGCTCCTGCTCACCGCGGTCATCGCGGCCGTGTTGGCGAACCTGGTCAACAACCTGCCTGCGACGTTGATCCTGCTGTCCGTCCTCGGCCAGCATCCCGAGCCGGGGTTGCTGCTCGCGGTACTCCTTGGCGTCAACATCGGCCCGAACGCGACCTACCTCGGCTCGCTCGCGACGCTGCTCTGGCGTCGAGTCCTCGCAGGCGCCGGCGTGACACCCGCGTTGCGAGAGTTCCTGCGGCTCGGCGCCTGGACGGTGCCCCTGTCACTGGTGGGTGCTGTCCTCGCGCTGTGGTGCGGCCTGGCGCTCACGTGACACGATGGCCGGTCATGAAGGTACTGGTCTGGCTGAGCGAAGGCACCTGGCCATCCTGCGTCGACGCTGTTCGCGCGTTGGAAACGCCCGCGCAGCTCACCCTGCTGCATGTCGTCGACACGGACATCGAGGAGGCGATGCATGGTGCGTACAGCGGCCTCCTCTCCCGTCACGGCCATGACCCCGCACGCGATCTCGAAGCACTGACCGGCCCCGCCGAACAAGCGCTGCTGGACGAGGCCGCGGCCCGCCTCGGCCGACCGTGTGAGACCGCCGTACAACGAGGTCACCCGCAGCACGAAGTCGTCGCCGCCTGTGCCGATTTCGACCTGCTCGTCTGTGCCCGCGACCACGCCGGCCCTGGTCCGAAGAGTCTCGGCCGCCACACCAGGTTCGTCGTCGATCACGCTCCCTGCGCGGTCCTGCTCGTATGGCCATGACCTGCGCGTACCTGTCCACCACCGCCCAGGTCGGCCCTCATCCGCAAGGCTAAGCCAGATGCGAGATGTCGTTCACTAGCCGAACAGACGCGTTGCCGTCCGGATAGAACTCCACGATGGAGAGCGAAGCCAGGTCGAGGTGCAGCCGGAAGAGCAACGACGGTCCGGCATCGAGCCCCATCCGCAGCAGCGTCTTGATCGGCGTCACATGGCTGACCACGATCAGGGTCTGGCCGCCGTACTGGGTGATGAGCTCGTCACGAGCCTTCCGCACACGACGATGCACGGTGTCGAAGCTTTCCCCACCAGGGGCCGGTATCGAGCTGTCGCTCAACCAGGCGCGGTGCAATTCCGGGTCACGCTCGGCCGCCTCGGTGAACGTGAGGCCCTCCCAATCCCCGAAGTCGGTCTCCACGAGGCCCTGGTGTGTCTCGACCCGCCCGCCCAGCGCGTCGGCGACAGCCTCCGCGGTCTGCCGGGTACGGGTCAGCGGGGAGGCGACGATCGGCGCGACCACGTCCCCCGTGACGAAACCCTTCATCCCAGCCAGCCGCTTCGCCGCCGCTGCCACCTGGCTCTGCCCGAGTTCGGTCAGCGGTACGTCGCCACGACCGGAATACCGGCGGTCGACGGACATCGACGTCTGGCCGTGACGCAGCAGGAAGAGCTTCGTCGGTGTCCCGGTGGCACCCGTCCATCCTGTCGCCGATGACCGATTGGGCTCCGATGAACGAGCGGGCTCCGGCGTCCGGACGGCCGCGGGCCGCTTGCCGACATCACCGTCCATGGCCTGGTTGGCCAGGCGATCGGCGTATGAGTTCTCGGCGCGCGGTATCCACTCGAAGCGAACCTCGCCGAACCCGGCCGCCAAGTCGCGAGCTTCCTGCGCGAGCGGCTGGAGCGCCGGGTGCTTGATCTTCCAGCGCCCGGACATCTGCTCCACCACGAGCTTCGAGTCCATCCGGACATCCACAGTGGACGCCCCGAGTTCGGCTGCCGCCTTGAGTCCGGCAACCAGGCCGGAGTACTCGGCGACGTTGTTCGTGGTGATCCCCAGCGAGTCGAGCCGTTCGGCGAGCACCTCGCCGGTCACCGCGTCCTTGACGACGGCACCGTAGCCGGCGGGACCCGGGTTTCCCCGCGAACCACCGTCGGCTTCGACGATCACTCTCACAGACCGGACTCCAAGGTCCGAACCAGGATCGCGCCACAGTTCTCGCACTGGATCACGGTGTCGTCGGCAGCGGCCTTGATCTCGTTGATGGTGTTGCGGTCCATCTCAAGCTGGCAGGCACCGCACTTGCGAGCCCGCAGCAAAGCCGCGCCGATGCCCTTGTGCTCCCGCACTCGCTCATAAAGCTTGAGCAAGTCTTCCGGGAATCGCGGCAACAGCTTCGCGCGGTCCTCGTCACGGCGCGCCTGCGTGGTGTCCAGATCGGCGAACGTCTCGTCACGCCGCCTGATGGCGTCCGCGGCTTCTCGCTCGGCCTTGTCGACTTCGGCGCCAGTGCGCTGCGCGTCCAGCTCAAGCGCTTCCCGGCGTTCCATCAGCTCGAGCACGTCATCCTCGAGCGCGGTCTGACGACGCTGGAGGGTTTGGAGTTCGTGCTCGATATCGGCCATCTGCTTGGCGGCCACGGTGCCGGACGCCAGCAGCTTGCGGTCACGATCTTCACGAGCACGCACGGAGTCGACTTCGCGTTCTTGCCTGGCGACCTCGCGGTCAAGGTCGGACACCGCGGTCTGCACGGCGACGAGTGCGTCACGGCGTGCGCGCGCGGTCTTCTCGGCCTGCTCGATCTCGGCTAGCTCCGGCAGGGTTCGGCGGCGATGCGCGGTCCGCGAAAGCTCCGCGTCCACCTTGGCGAGCTCGAGCAGTTGACGCTGCACGGCGGATTCGGCCTTCACAGTGCTCCCTAGTTCTCTGCCCTGATGTTCCAGGGGTCGGTACGCCGCGTGGAGACGTGAACGTCGACGGTACCGGGGAAGGCAACGCGGATCACGCCCGAGGCTTGCTCGCACCATGGCCACTCGCTCGCCCAGTGTGTGACACCGACCAGGGCGGGGCCGCCATCGGCGAGATGTTCTCCGGCCGCATGATGCCGGAGATCGGCGGTCACATAGGCATCGACCCCGGAGGCCGTCGCTCGCTTGAGGTAGCTGTCACCTGCCCCGCCCGACACAGCGACGGTCTTGATGGGCCGTGCGGCGTCGCCCGCACCGAATACGCCCGGCTCGGTCTTCGGCAGCGAACGCGCCACACGCACCACGAACTCGGCGAAAGGCTCGGCTTCAGGCAGTTCGCCGATCCGTCCGATCCCGGTGACTCCATCCGCGTTGGCGTCGAGTGGCCCGAGGACTCGCAGCCCCAGCGCCTCGGCGAGCGCGTCGGACACCCCCGGCCGTGCGGAATCGGCATTGGTGTGCGCGCAGTACAGGGCGACACCCGCACGGATCATGCGGTGCACGAGCCTGCCTTTCGTGGTGTCCGCGGCTACGCCGTGCACCCCACGCAGCATCAGCGGATGGTGCGCGACGATCAGCTGCGCACCGAGCTCGATCGCCTCGTCGACGGTCTCATCGACCGGATCGACACAGACCAGCACCTGGTCGACGGGCTCGGCGGGATCACCGCAGACGAGTCCGATGGCGTCCCATGACTCGGCCAGCTCGGGCGGATACGCCTGCTCCAGAGCGGTGATGACTTCGGCGACTGCGGGCATGGGCCGATCTTCGCATGTAGCCTCCGAAGTCATGCGCGTTCGGTCTTGGGTCGCCTGCGTCCTGCTGTCCACCAGTGGGCTCGCGGTCACCGCGATGCCCGCCGCAGCTTCGACGCCATCGTCGTCCTCACTCTGGTCCCTGACAGATCTGTCGGCCCAACGGGTGCAGATCGCGGACAAGGTCGCCGCGGCAAAGTTCGGCACCACACAGCCGATCGACGACCCGGTCCGCGAGCAGCAGATTCTGAACGACGTCGCGGCCAAGGCAGCCGGACTCGGACTGGACCCGGTCACGACCGTGCGCTTCTTCCGCGACCAGATCGAAGCGAACAAAGTCGTGCAACGCGGCCTGTACGCGCAGTGGACCGCACATCCGGAACAACAGCCGTCGGTGCGCCCCGACCTGGCGACCGAGGTCCGGCCGATCATCGATCGTCTCAACGCCGGGCTCCTCGGTCAATTCGCCGCAACGGTGGCCGTGCGAGCCAGTCACACCTGCGATCTCCGGCTGGTCATCACCACGAAGGTGGTCGACCTGCGACGGCACCTGGACCGGGGCCCCCCCCCCGGGGGGGGGGGGGGGGGGGCGGCCCGATGGGGGGGGGAACGCCCACCCCCCGGGGGACCCCCCCCCGGGGGCTA
>NZ_JBHWEB010000035.1:29056-80837 GCF_042734395.1 Amycolatopsis sp. NPDC059657
CCCTGCTAACTCCGCCTGTTCATCCCCCCGTTGTTGGACCCCCGCCGCCGCCACCGCGACCCCATCCACCAGCGTGCGCTGGTGGAGGCGGTCCAGTCCGTATGCGGCTAGAACGGCCAACCGGCGGTCTCACCCGCCTCGATCAACGAATCATCCTTAAGGCCTGGTCGGTCAAGCCTCCGAAGGTGTACCGGCGAGCGGTCCCGACCAATGTGTGGCCGTATCGGCACTTGGCGAGGTTCCAGGCGTAGATCGGAACCGAACCCGGAAGGCTGGTGCTGACGTCACCGTAAGCGGCCTGCTCGTCGGTGATGATGACCACGCGTCGTGCCCGGCGAAGTGACCACGCACCGCATCCGTGGTGTCGGTGCCACCGCCCAGGAAACATCCACCGTTCACCCGCTGCTCCGAGCTGAACGAAACCACCTTCGCGTCCGCACAACGGGCTGCGAGCGCTAGGCCGAAGAGCGCCGCCGCGTCCCGCCGCACCAGTGAGCCGTCCTTGCTGAACGGACTGTTCATCGAATACGAGGTGACGATCACGACGAGCGTGCGCCCCGGCAGCTCAGGCACGTTGCCCAGCGAACACGCGATCGCCTTCTCGAGAGACAACGCCCAGCGCTCCGACGGCGCCGCCCGATGTGCGGACAAGAAGCGCATCGGCAACTTCCTCGACCTCGCCCTTCTGATCGAAAAGTTCGCGGCGCCTCTCGACGTCCCATCTGGTCAACGCCGTCCGCGCAGCGAGCATCCCCAGCTCAGCGGGTATCGGCCGAACCGGATTGAAGCGACGGTCGACGATGTCCTTGAACAAGAGGGCCTGGCCATGGTTCTGCGGTTTCGAGTGGACCAGGCTCAACACGTCGGCGACTTGAACGAGCGAGCGACTCAGCAGACTCATCGAAGGTTTTCTCGCCAACCATGTTGAATACGGCGAACAGGAAAAATTCGGTCTTCACGTCACGTGCGTATCCAGTGCCACCTTCATAAGCGGTCGTCCGAACAGCGGTGTTGAACGTGGCCGTCCCCCAAACCCACCTTGCTTGCGAGGAGCGCGAACAGATGCACTCGAGTAATAGTCGGTGAACTAATATCAAATGCTCTGCCGGATTGAGCTACCAAACCGTTAAGGCACTGGACGGGATTCGAACCCGCAACTTCTTCGAACCCGAATTAACCCTCGCCTGCGCACCGCGTGCACCTGCCGACGCTCTCCCGAGAGATTAGTCGCCTACGGCTCAGTTTCATTGAGAGTGAAGTGCCGCGGGCTTCGCACCGGGAGTGCTTCGCAAGGCTAACAGCGCCATTGCCACCGACCGAAGCGATTTACGGCCAGCGGCACCATAGGACAGACTGACGCCATGCTTCATGTCTGCTTCGTCTGCTCAGGCAACATCTGCCGCTCGCCCATGGCCGCGCTCGTGGTCAAGGAACACCTGCGCCGCGAGGGGTTGTCCGTACGGGTCACCAGTGCCGGCACCGGTCCGTGGCACGCGGGCGAGCCTGCCGATTCCCGAGCCCAGGCGACGCTGCGCGCCTACGGTTACCCGACGTCACACATCGCGGCCGAAGTCGACGACGACCACCTGGAAGCTGATCTCCTGCTCGCCGCGGACGCTGGTCACCTGCGGTTTCTTCAGAGCCGCGTCGCAGATCCGTCGAAGGTGCGACTCCTGCGCGAGTTTGACCCGGAGGCACCTGAAGGCGCCGAAGTGCCCGATCCGTACTACGGCGCGGACGGCGGCTTCACAGAAGTGCTGGCCATGATCGAGCGCACCGTTCCAGGCCTCTTGAAGTGGGTGAGGGAACAGGGATGACGGCCGGGGAGGCAGCCGAACGACTCCTCGGCTACCGAGTTGACGACGTCCGCCCCCTTTCCTCGGGCGTTTATGCGGTGACCACCACTGACAGACACTTCATGATCAAGCGCAGCCCAGGTACGTCGGAATCCGCCGGTCTGCTCTGGTTGAGCACGCACGACGACGTGGCGGTTCCTCGCGTGCACGGTTCAGACGGCGAATGGCTGGTCACGGACTTTGTTCCCACTGGGCCACCCACGACCGGAGCCGCGGAGGCGTTCGGCAGAGGCCTGGCCGCACTGCATCTGCGTGGCGCGGATACGTTCGGCACCGCTCCGCCTGGCGGCCCGGTCGACGCCACGATCGGCCTCGCCCCTCTACGCAACGAGCCTTGCGACGATTGGCCCACGTTCTACCTGCGGCACCGCATCGAACCCTACGTCAGATCATGCGTTGATCAGGGTCTGATGACCGTCCGACAAGCAAACGTGTTCGATTCGGTCGGCGAGGTACTGCCACAGTTCTGTGGTCGCTCGGAACAGCCGGCTCGCCTGCACGGCGACCTCTGGAACGGCAACCTGCTCTGGGGAACAGACGGTCAGGTGTGGCTGATCGATCCCGCCGCGCACGGCGGTCATCGCGAGACGGATCTCGCGATGCTGCGTCTTTTCGGCACCCCGTTGCTGGGCCATGTACTGGGCGCCTACGCCGAGGCGGCCGAAAACGCAGGATCGCCGCTACGGGCGGGCTGGCAGGGCCGGACCGACGTGCATCAACTCTTTCCGTTGCTGGTTCACGCAGCACTTTTTGGTAGTGGGTATACGACGGAGGCGCTCTCTACCGCCCGGCGCATCTTGGCACTTTAACCCCTTCACTTTCCCAACCGAGGAGCCTTCGCTGCAAGTCCACAGTGGCTTGTGGTCGTTTACGGACAAATTTCGAGCCATTCGGTCGTTTTCGCGCAAATATCGACGTCTTTACTCCTTTCGCCTCGCCGAGTTTTTCCGCCCGCAGGCTCCTGTGGTTAACGTGGCGGCGTGGTCTCCAAGAAAGCAGTCCCCGCACAGCAGCTGTCTGATGACGAGCTGACTGCAGCCATGCTTGCTTCCGAAGAGGCCATGAACCGCGAGTACGCGCGCATTGTGGATCTCGTCGGTGAATTCGACAAACGCGCGCTCGCACCAAGGAAGGGCTGCCGCAACACATCCGTGTTCCTCGTGAGCGCACTTCGCCTGTCCTATAAGGAGGCGCGGGCAAGAGTCGCACAAGCGAAACTGACGATGCCCGCCGCCAAGACCGCATTGGCATCGGGGAAGATCAACCGAGAACATCTGCAGGAGATCGAGCGCGTTTTGTCTCGGGCGCCGGAGTCGCTGTCCAAGAGCGAACTCACAGCGGATGAAGACTCGCTGGTCAGTCTGGCCCAGCAGGCAAGTCCGTTCACTGTGCGCAAGATCGGGGTCCGGCTCAGGTCGTACTGGGACGTTGAAGCCAAGGACCCGAAAACTCGAGAACAGGATCTGGCTCGTCCCAAGCGAATGTTCCACTACTCCATGACTTCCGATGGGCTGATGGAGTTCTCGGGCGTCTTCGATCCGGAGACTTCGACCATGGTGGCGGGCGTTCTCGCTCCGCTTTCGAAGCCGGATCCCGCCGATGAGATCGGCAGACCTGACAGGCGAACGAAGGACGAACGGCAAGGAGATGCGGTAGCCGCGGTCTTCGACGTGGCCGCTCGCGCCCCCGATCTGCCGCTCAACGCCAGCGAACGCACCACGATGACCGTGACTGTGGGACTCGAGGAGCTCGAACGGCGCGCAGGCATCGCGATGCTTGACAACTACCGAGCCGTCAGCGTGTCCCAGCTGCTCAAACTGTGCTGCGATGCGCGAGTGGTTCCAGCGGTGCTCGGAACGGCTGGCGAGGTCTTGCACCTGGGGCAGCCCGCTGAACTCACCTCACCAGCACAGCAGGCCGCCCTCGCGATCCGAGACCGTGGTTGCAGCCGCCCAGGGTGCACGAGAGGCCCGAAGTGGTGCACACCTCAGCAGGTGACTCGGTGGATCGCCGAGCACGGACCCGTCGAGCTCAAGGACCTCGGCTTGGTCTGCGAACGCGATCGGCATCTACTCCATCACACCGAGTGGGAGATCCAGGCGGGTGAGAACCGGATCGAGTGGGTGCCCCCGGCCTGGCTGGATCCCGAGCGAACACCGATCAGCAACACCGCGCATGACCCGCCCCGGCACAGCGCGGCCTAGCGGCCGACATGCCGATACGACGATTCACAGGTGACCATCCGAACGAGTCGCTGGGTCTCTTCAAGGACCTAGCTGCCGCGCCTGACCAGGCACGGCCTACCGTGGAGGTGTGCGGTTGAAGTTCCTGCTCCGGCCCGGGTGGCTGGCGTTGACGCTGGTGGTGTTCGCGTTCGCCGGCTCGTGCTTCACCCTGCTCGCACCTTGGCAATTCAGCAGGAACACGGAGCGCGAGACGCAGAACGCCGCCCTGCAGGCATCGTTCGTCGGAGCTCCGAAGCCCCTCGGCGAGCTGTTACCTGGCGGAGCAGCACCCGACGAGCGGACGCAATGGCACCTTGCCACCGTCACGGGTTCGTACTTGCCGGAGGCAGAGGTAATCGCACGACTACGAACCGTACAGGGCGAAGCCGCATTCGAAGTCCTTACGCCGTTCAGGCAGGCGGATGGCGCGGTGATCCTGGTTGATCGTGGGTACGTCAGGCCGAATGCGAAGTCCCGGGTGCCGGACTACGCGGCGCCTCCGGCCGGAACGGTGAACCTGGTCACGCGGATTCGCGTGGACGAGAACGACCCGAAGGCGCGAGACGCGTTCGCGGACGCGTCCACCGACGGCAAACTGCACAGCTATGTGGTCGACTCACGAGTCGTGGGCAGGGCGACGAAGCTAGAGATCAGGCCGGGCTACTACCAGCTCGACAATGGCCAGCCAGGTGTTCTCGATGCGTTGCCGCTGCCTCAAACCGACGCGGGCCCGTTCTTCTCCTACGCGTTGCAGTGGATCGCGTTCGGAGCGATGGCCTTGTTCGGGTGGGCGTACTTCACGATTCGTGAGCTCAAGCCTGGCGGCGCCCTGACCGGAGACAAGCAGCGGCGCAAGTCCGTCGCCGAGATCCTCGCCGAGGACGAGTCAGCGCCTGCGTCGCAGTCCGAGAAGGCCGGCCAGAACCACTGAGCTTGCGGCGGCGAGCCACCCGACTACGCGAGAAAGCTCGACGGCTCGGGTCACATGCCCCGCATCCGGGTTCCGGCCGACGCCCAGGACGGGCAGTTCCTCGACTCCGTGGGGGTAGATCGTGCGGCCTCCGACGCGGATTTCAAGCGCTCCCGCGAACGCGGCCTCGACCCGGCCGGCGTTGGGGCTGGGGTGTGCGATCGTGTCGCGGCGCCACGCTTTCCACGCGCCTTGGGCGGACCCTCCTACGACCGGTGCCCCAGTCACGGTCAGCACCGCGGCGACACGCGTCGGGACCAGGTGGACAGCCTCGTCCAAGCGCGCGACGAACCAGCGGTATCGAGGGGAGCGGCCGCGGGCCTGACGGCGGAGCAGGCTGACCGCTCGGGACCCGAGGAGTCCTGGAGCGCCCGCTAACGCGCCCCAGTACAACGGAGCGACGACGACGTCGGAGGTGTTCTCGGCCAGTGATTCGACGGACGCGCGAGACAGGGCGATCGTGTCCAGTTCGTCGGCGACCCTTGGGTCGAGGCTGGCGAGCGTGTGGCGGGCGGCCGGGAGTTTGCCGTCCTCGAGGTCACGAGCCATCGCGGTGCCATGGGCGGCGAGGTCTGCGGCACCCAGGACGACCCAGGTCGCGATGGCCGTGCCCGCAGCTTGCGCTACTGGACTGCGACGACCGACCCGTTCGGTCAGCACGCCGAGCAGGACCGCGGAGCCGGCCAAGACGCTGGCGTGGAGTGCACCGGCAAGTGGATGATCCGAGTTCAGGCGGGTCTCCAGCGCTCGGGCGGCCTTGGCGAAGGTGCTCGCCGGACGGCCGTGCCGAGGCGTTCCGAGTACCCCGTCCGCGGCCACGCCCAGCATCAGCCCGATCGCGCGCCCTGCGGTCACCCTGCCCCCTGTGTTTCCTGACAGCCCATCAGTGGGGCAGGCTACCCGGATGACCGTGTTCGTCGTGATGGGTGTGTCAGGTTCTGGGAAGACAACGCTCGGCAGGAAGCTCGCCGACGCGCTCGAAGTCCCCTACGCCGAGGCGGATGAGTTCCACTCGCCCGAGAACATCGCCAAAATGAGTTCGGGAACTCCGCTCACCGATGAGGACCGTTGGCCCTGGCTGCGGTCGATCGCCGCTTGGATACACGACCACGAGCTCGAAGGTGGGGTCGTGACGTCGTCGGCGCTCAAACGCGCCTACCGCGACCTGCTTCGCGACGGTAATAACGACGTTCAGTTCGTGCATCTGGACGGCAGCAGGGAACTGATCGCGGAACGGCTCGCGCACCGCAGCGGGCACTTCATGCCGCCGTCGCTTTTGGACTCCCAGTTCGCCGACCTCGAAGCGCTCGAAGCCGGCGAACCGGGATGGATCATGAATGCCGCGGATCTCCCGGAGGAGATACTGGCGGCGGTACTGCAGAGGATCAAACTCGCTGAGTAGCCGCTCGGAGCCGGACCTTCGACGCCTCGTCGGCGCCGATGGTGTCGAGACCGAACAGCGCGGCCCCGACCACCGGCGCGACGTCGACGATCTTGACAACCGCCTTCGGTGCCACTTTGAGACAGCGTCGTTCGATGTCGGTGATCACCGAGGTCGCGACGCCGGTCAGCACCCCACCGCCCAGCACGATCTCCGGGGTGGACTCCGTCAGCTCGAGTCGGCGAAGAATCACTCCGACAAGCAGGCTGACCTCCTCGACGAAGCGGTCGACGACCTCCTGTGCCACCGCGTCACCGGCTGAAGCGACCCGGAACAGCAGCGGGCACAACTCGTGGACCGAGTCGCTGTGGATCTCCTCGAAATGCAGACCCTGCACGACTTCCAGCACGGTCGAGGCACCGTAGTGCGTTCTGACCGCGTCGGTCAGCGCGGTGGCCGGACCGCGTCCGTCCTCGGCGCGGATCGCCCACCACAGGGCTTCCTCGCCGAGCCGGTAGCCACCGCCCCAGTCACCGGAGATCTTGCCCAGCGCGGGAAAGCCGGTTTCGCGCCCATCCCGGCCGATACCGACGCCGTTGATGCCCGCGCCGCAGACCACGGCCACCCCGATGCCATCGGATGTGCCCGCCCGTAGCAGGGCGAGCGTGTCATTGGCGAGGGTCAGCGACTCCGACCAGCCGCGAGCGGCCAATGCCTTGGCGAGGGCTTCCTCTTCACGGGGGAAGTCGAGCCCCGCCAGGTAGGCAGAGGTGTGCACCGCGAACGGCCGGGTCGTTGCCTTGCCGGCGGCCTCGAGTGCCTGGATCACCAAGCCCTCGAGCGCTGTGACGCAGCCTTCGACCCCGACGTTCTGCGGGGACGCACCCGGACCGCGTGAGCTGCCGAGCACGGTGCCGGCAGCGTCGACCACTAGGACGTCGGTCTTGCTGTTGCCGCCATCGATGGCGATCACGACGTCGTGGGGTGCGGTCATGCGGTAGCCCACGGTAGAAGGTGCTGGTTCTCCTTGACCAGGCTGTCGGCTAGCTGGTCGGCGTAGTCGTACTGGCCGACCAGCGGGTGCGCCAGCAGCGCGTCGGCGACCCGGTCACGGCCACCCTTGAGCGCCGCCTCCAGAGCCAGGTTCTCGTACGCGGTGACGTGCGAGATGAGGCCTGCGTACAGCGGTTCGACCGGGCGAGCGGCGAGCGGCTTGGCACCGGTTCCGTCCACGGAGGAAAGCGCCTCGATGACCGCGTCGTCCGGCAGGAACGGCAGGGTGCCGTTATTGGCCACGTTGACGACGTGCTCTTCGGCAGGTCCACCACCGGTGAGCGCGTGCACGAGTTGCACAGCGGCCTCGGAGTAATAGGCACCGCCACGCTTCTCGAGCGCCTCGGGCTTGGTGACGACCTCGGGGTCGGCGTATACCTTGAGGAGCTCTTCTTCGACGTCGCTGACCACCTCGGCACGCGGACGCTCGGTCCGCTGCTGCTCGACGATCTTGTCGTGCGAGTAGAAGTACTTCAGGTAGTACGACGGCACGACGTTCATCCGGCGCATCCAGTCCAGCGGGACGCTGACGTGCTCCGCGATGTGCTCGCCGTGCTGGCCGAGCAGTTCGGGCAGCCGGTCGACACCATCGACGTAGACGCCGCGTTCCCAGCTGAGGTGGTTCAGCCCGGTGTGCTCCAGGCGGACGTCATTGGCGCCGACATCCAGCAGCTGCGCGAACGTCCGCTGCAGGTGGATGGCCACGTTGCAGAGGCCGACCGCGCGGTGGCCTTCGCGCAGGAGCGCCCTGGTGACGATGCCCACCGGGTTGGTGAAGTTGACTATCCAGGCGTCGTCGCCCGCGACTTTCCTTACCCGCTCGGCGATGTCGAGCACCACGGGCACGGTGCGCAACGCCTTCGCGAGGCCGCCCGCACCGGTCGTTTCCTGGCCGACGCAACCGCAGGCGTGCGGGAAGGTCTCGTCCGAACGACGCGCCTTCTGACCGCCGACGCGCAGCTGGATCAGGACGGCCGACGCGCCGTCGACCCCTTCCTCCAGATTGCTGGTCGTGCGGATCCGTGCCGGGTGACCGGCGTGGTCGAGCAGGCGCTGCCCGAATTCCCCGACGATGTCGACCCGGTAGGTGTCCGGATCGATCAGCACGATCTCGTCGACGTCCAGCGTGGTGCGCCGTCCGGCGATTCCGTCGATCAGCTCGGGCGTGTAGGTCGAGCCGCCACCGACAACCGCTAACTTCATCCCTTAACCCCTGTGAATGTAATGCCCTTGACGAAGGACTTCTGCGCGAAGGCGAACAGAATGAGAACCGGGGTCATGCACAGCGCCGTTGCCGCCATGGTCAGGTTCCATTCGACGTGGTGCATGCCGCGGAACGACGCCAGCGCGAGGGACATCGTCCAGTTCTCGCGGCTGTCGCCCGTGTAGAGGAGCGGACCGAAGTAGTCGTTCCAGGTGAACAAGAAGCAGAACATCGCGGTGGCCGCGATACCCGGCTTCGCCATCGGGATGAGCACCTTGGTCATCGCCTGGAACTCACTGCACCCGTCGATCTTCGCCGCTTCCAGGTAGTCCTTCGGAATCGTGAGGAAGAACTGCCGGAGCAGGAAGATGGAAAACGCGTCGAACAAGAAGTACGGCACGACCAGCGGGGCCAGCGTGCCGGTCAGGCCGAGCCGCACCCACAGGTCGTACAATGGGACCACGACGACCTGCGGCGGCAGCATCATCGCCGCCACGACCAGCATGAAGAAGACCGTGTTGCCCCGCCAGCGCAGTTTCGCGAGTCCGTAGGCAGCCGGGATCGACGAGATGAGCACGCCGATCGTGGCCAGCCCCGAGTAGACGAAACTGTTGAAGAAGTAGGTCAGCAGATCCGACTGCTGGAAGACCTTGACGAAGTTCTCGAAGTGCCATTCGCTCGGCCACAGGCTCGAGGACATCGCCTGGTCGCTCTTCATCACTGCGGTCAGCACGACGAACAGCACCGGGGCCGTGAAGATGACCGCGAGTGCGATACCCGTGCTGTGGGTGGCGATCGAGAACAGGCGCTTGTCCCACTCCCGTCGCCGTTGCATGATCGGCTTGCGGGGAACCGGGCGGCGTTTCGTGTCGCTCAGTGTGATCATCAGCCCTCCTCCGCCGTCGAAGCCTTGCGGATCTGCCGCACCAGGATCGCGGTGAACGCGAACGAAACGATGAACAGCAGTACCGCCATCGCCGCCGCGTATCCCATGTTGAAGTACCGGAAACCCTGTACGTAGAGCCAAACCGGATAGGTCAGCGTCGAGTTCTGGGGCGCACCGATGTATCTGGTGTTGCCTGCGACGTCAGCGGCACCGGACGCGACCGAGCCGGCGACGATCGCCTGCGTGAAGAACTGCAGCGCGAAAATGATCGAGTTGACGATGCCGAACAGCAGCACCGGCGAGATCGACGGCAACGTGATGTGCCAGAACCGCCGGACCGCGCCACAGCCGTCGAGCTCGGCCGCTTCGTACTGCTCCTGCGGGACGTCGAGCAGGGCGGCGAGGATGATGATCATCAGCTCACCGGAGCCCCACATGACGAGCAGGGTCAGCGCCGGCTTCGACATGGCCGGGTCGTTGAACCACAGGCCGCCGTCGACGCCGACCAGCCGCAGGAACCGGTTGACCGGGCCGAACTCAGGGTTGAACAGGAAGACGAACGCCAGTGTCGCCGCCGCGGGCGGGGCGAGCGCGGGCAGGTAGCACAAGGTGCGGATGATGCCGACGCCTCGCTTGAGCCGCGAGATCACCGAAGCCACACCGAGCGAGAAGATCACCCTGACCACCGTGAGCACGATGACCAGCCAGAGTGTGTTGTACGCGGCCTTGCCGACCAGCGGTTCGCTGGTGAACATCCGCACGTAGTTGTCGAACCCGATCCACTCTGGCGGATTGATCAGGTCATACCGGGTGAACGAGTAGTAGACCGTGGCGATCAGCGGGTAGCCGAAGAAGATGGCGAACCCGATGAACGCCGGGGCCATGAAGCCGAGGAATGTCCACTTGCGGCGGGAGCGGCCCCCCGCCCGTGCCTTTCCAGACACGGGCGAGGAGCTCGTCGCCTTCGGACTCAACGTGGCGGTCACTGGTCTCAGCCGCCGCCGCGCTTCTGGGCCAGCTCGTCATTGATCTGCGCGTCGACCTTCTTCAGGCCTTCTTCCAGGTTCGGCTCGTTGCCTGCCTGCCAGCGCTCGGCGAAGTCGTTGACGGCCTTGAGATGGGCGTCACCGATGTTCGTGGACGGGTTGGGCAGCAGCTTGCCGCTGCTGAACATGTCCAGGAACTTCTGGAACTGCGGGGTGACCTTCAACCCGGGGTCGTGCAGCGATTCGTTGGTGCTCGGCAGGTTCTTGAGGCCGTTGGACAGGTCGACCAGGGTCTGGGTGTCCAGCGACATCTGCTTGACGAGCTCCCACGAAGCGCCGGGGTTCTTGACGCCCTTGGGGATCGCGATGATGGTGCCCGTGGTGAAGGCACCGCCGTAGCGCTGCTCCTTCTTGCTGTCGAGCACGGGCGGGGGCGCGGTGTCGAACTTGAGGTCCGGCGCCTGGTCGCGGATGAAGGCCTCGCGGTATTCACCGTCGTAGGTCATCGCGATCTTGCCCTTTTGGAACGCGTTGTCGGCCGAGTACTCGTCGCCGAGGCCCGCCTTGAACTGCTCCAGCTTGTCGTGGCCGTAGAAGTCGATGAGCTTCTTCTGGAAGTTGAACATCTCCTTCCACTCCGGGCTGGCGGCGAGGTTGGACTTGCCGTCCTTGTCGAGCCAGGTGGCACCGAAGTTCGGGGCCCAGATCTGCGCCTGGTTCTCGTAGAACGGCATGTTCGGCAGGAAGCCGGCGACCTTGATCGAGCCGTCCGCGTTGAACTGCGTCAGCTTCTTCGTGTACTCGAACAGCTCGGTGGTGGTCTTCGGGGCCTCGCTGAGCCCCGCGGCCTTGAGCATGTCGGTGTTGACGTAGAAGCCGTAGACGTCGGCGAGCATCGGCATCGCACACCGCTTGCCGCCGAACTCGGTGTAACTGCGCACCGCGTCCGGGATGGTGTTGATGTCGATCTTGTCGCGCTCGATGTAGGGCTTCAGGTCGATGAAGCTGCCCGTGGAGCACCAGGCGCCGAGGTTATCGGTGAAGAACGAGATGGCGACGTCGGGCGGGTTGCCGCCGCGGATCGAGGACGTCAGCTTGTCGTCGTCCTGGTTGCCCTCGTGCTTGATCTCGATGTTCGGGAACTTGGCCTTGAGGTTGTTGAGCCCCTTGGTCACGATGTCGAACTCGCGCGAGGTGAACTTGCTGTAGACGGTCAGCGTGAGCTTGTCGTCCTTGTTGGGCGCGGGCGCGGGGGCACCGTCCTTCGTCGCGCCGCCACCGCCGGCTCCACCGCAAGCGGTGAGCATGGCGGCGGATGCCGCCACGCTGGCTAATATCAGGGCGCGCCGTGGGCGGCCACTTCCTCTGACCCGGGTCATGGAGCGCATGAGCCTCCTCCTAGTCGGTTATGCCGGGGGACTGTGGAGCTGTTCTCGAACTCGGGATCGCGACGGCGGCGCCGGGTGATCCCTCCGCGGTCCTGCGTGACCCGAGTAGCGATGAGGTCGTCGCGGAAACCAGGCCGAACACGTCCTCGCGCACGGTGGCGAGGGCGGACTGAAGCGCACCGGCGCGCACGGCGTTGCCCTGTACCGAGGCGAGGCCGACGGGGGTGCGGGGAAGAACGAGTTCGTGGAGCCGGACGGCGACGTGTTCGGCGAACACCTCACCGCCCGCGCGGCTGACGTCGCCGCAGAGCAGGACGACTTCGGGATCGACGACGCTGACCACGCTGGCGACGCCACCGGCGACGCGGCGCGCGAGGTCGTCGAGGAAGCCGTCAGCGCCGGTTTCGCGGGCGGTGGCGACCGCGTCCCAGCCGGTTTCGCCTGGCACACCGTGTGCCTTGGCGAGGCGTACAATCGCGGGTGAGTCAACGATTTCACCGAAGCGCGCGCCAGAGCGGGTGATCCCGTCCTCGGTTTTTACCGACGCGGGGTCCGGGACGCGCATCCAGTCGATTTCGCCGCCGCCGCCGGTGGCGCCGCGCAGGAGCCGCCTGCCGACGACCACCGCGCCACCGACACCTTCGCTGAGCCAGACGAGGACGAAGTCCCGCAGGTCGACGGCCCGGCCTTCGGTCATCTCCTCGATGGCGACGAGGTTCACGTCGTTCTCGATGGTGACTTCGATGTTCAGTTCGGTGCTGAGCCGGGTGGGCACGTCGAAGCCGAGCCAGCCGGGGATGTGGGGGGCGGATCCTATGTGGCCCGTGCGCGGGTCGCAGGCGCCTTGGGCGCCGATGACGACGTGACGCAGATCGGCGCGCTGCAGGCCTGCCGCCTTCACGACGCGGTCGAGCGCGGTGCCGAAGGAGCCGACCACGTCGGCGCCGGCGTGCACGGGGAGCTGCACGCGGTGCTCCGCGAGGATCGCGCCGGTGATGTCGGCGACGACGAAGTCGGCGACGTGCGGGGTGAGGTCGACGGCCGCGACGTGGGCGAGTCCGCCGTTGACGGTCCACAGCTGCGCGCGGGGGCCTCGGCCGCCGCCGCGGACACCCGCTTTGACGACCACGCCTTCGGTTTCGAGGCGGGCGAGGAGCTGGGCGGTGGCCGGCTTGGAGAGGCCGATCGCGTACTCGAGTTCCGAGCGCGTCGAGGGCCCCACCCTCAGCAGGGCGTCGATGGCGGCGCGGTCGTTCATCTCGCGCAGCATCCGGGGGCTTCCGGCTCTCACTCTGTACTCCGACTTTATTAGGAAACTTTACAGACGATTTCGGGGACTGTAGTGAGCGCCACATCAGGCGTCAACACCGGTTTGAAACAGACGCATAACGCTTCGAGGCCCGGCGAACGGCACATGCGTGGTCGGTGTGGATTTTTCGTCGGGGAACCGTTTACCGAGCAAGAATGCTCAGATCCGTGCAGGTGAGAGCGCTCCGTTGGGGACTTTCCCGCCTTGCGAGCCTGCCGGTGAAAGAGGAACACCCGCCCAAAACGAAGGACGCCTCCCCTAGCCATGTGGCGTAGGGAAGGCGTCCTTCCGAACCAACGTTCCTCAGGCCTCGGCGTGTGCCCAGGCGTCGAGCATGACCCGGGCGATCGACGAGTTGCCCGGCATGATCATCGAAGCGCGGCCGCCCGCGATGGGGGTCGGGACCGCGTGCCCGGTGCGTTCCTGGGAGTTCGCGAACGCGGCGCGGACCTCGTCACGCGAGACCCACAACGCTTCCTCGATCTCGCCCTCGGCCGGGGTGAGCGGGGCCGCCATGTCGGCGCGGGCCGTGAAGCCCAGCATGATCGAACGCGGGAACGGCCACGGCTGGCTACCGAGGTAGCGGATGGCCGAGACCTCGGCGCCCACCTCCTCGCGGATCTCGCGCTCGACGCAGCCTTCGAGTGACTCGCCCGCCTCGACGAAGCCCGCGAGCACCGAGTACCGCCCCGGCGGCCAGATCGGCTGACGTGCCAGCAGCACGTGCGAGCCGTTGACACCCGAGTCGTCGTGCACGAGGCAGATCACCGCCGGGTCGGTACGCGGGTACTCCTCGCGCTCGCACGAAGTGCACCTGCTCGCCCAGCCCAGCTGGATGAGCGTTGTCTCCGCGCCGCAGCGCGCGCAGAACCGCGCCTGGCGACGCCAGTGCCGCAGCGCCTGCGCGGTCGTGAAGAGGCCGGCGGACGTGTCGTCCAGCAGGTCGCCGTAGCCGCGCAGATCGACCCACGCTTCGCCGTCGACGACCGGGACCTCCTCGAGCACGCCCCAGCTGCCTGCCAGCTGCTGGATCTCCGGCTCGCCGCGCCATTCGCCACGAGCCGCCCAGTAGTCGACGTCCTGCCACTCCCCCAGGAACACCGCGTCGTCCGGCGGCGCGTCGCCGAAGTCGAGTGCCCGGCGTGTCGCCAGTGTCGCCTCGGAGAGGCGAACCGGCGACCGTCCCCGGTCGTCGAGCAGCATCACGCGGGCCTTGGGCCAGCGTGTGCGCAGCCGATCAGGGTTGCCACGCAAGGTTTCCTGGCGATCCACTGTGGACCGGGACAGGGTCGGCAGAGCAGCGAGCTGGAACGGGACGGTCATACGGTGGGGTCACCCACGGTCACATCACCGACGGCGGTCAGCTTCTCCGCGAGCAGGTCCGCGTCGCCGACGATCACGCCGGTGAACCGCTTGGGCCCGAAGTACGCCAGCGCCGCCTTCTCCACGTCTTCGCCGGTCACCTGCGCGAGCCGCGTCGGGTGCTCGGCGAGCCAGTCGAGGCCGAGCCCGTTCGACACCAGCGCGGTGAGCTGGCGAGCCAGACCGGCCTGCGAGGACGTCGACGTGACGAGCGAGCCGATCGCGTACTGGCGCACCGACTCGACCTCGTCCTTGGTCGGCGGCACCAGCGCGAGCCTGCCCAGCTCGTAGCGGGTCTCGAGCAGCGCGGCCGCGGTCGCCGGGCTGGCGGTGTCGGCGTCGATGTTGACCGTCGCCGTCTGGTCGGTGAACTCGAAGCCGGAGTGCGCGCTGTAGGTGTATCCCTTGTCCTCACGCAGGTTTTCGACCAGACGCGAGGAGAAGTAGCCGCCGAAGGCCAGGTTCGCCAGCTGCAGCGCGGCGTAACCGGGGTCCGTGCGCGGCAGCGCCTGCGCGGACAGCCGGATCTGCGACTGCACGGCGCCCGGCCGCGGCACCAGCAGCACCGGGCCACCGGCCAGCTCCGGCAGCGCGGGTAGCCGGACCGCCGAAGCGTCGGAAACCCAGCCGGACAACGCCTTTTCGATGTCCGCGACGACCTGCTGCGGGTCGATGTCGCCGACGATCACCAGCGCCGCGCCGCGCGGCAGCACGGACGCGGTGTGCAGTGCGCGGACCTCTGCGGGGGTCACCTCGGTGACGTCGGTCGCCTCGGGGGTCTCGAAGGTCGCCGGGTGGTTGCCGTAGCGGTGCTTCTGCAGTGCCTCGCGGGCGATCGTGCGCGGCTGCGTCCTGGCGATGCTGATCCGCTCGATCAGCCGTTCCTTCTCGCGCGCCACTTCGGCGTCCACATAGGACGCCCCGGTGAGCGAGTCGGCGACCACGTCGAGCAGCGTCGGCAGGCCGCTGGACAGCGCGTTGCCGGAGATGATCAGACGCTCCGGGTCGACCCCGGCGGAGATGTCGCCGCCGATGAGCGCGAGCTCGGTGTCGACGCCGACGCGGTCGCGCCGCACGGTGCCGGTGAACAGCGTCTCGGCGAGCACCTCGGCGCGTGCCGGGTGCATGCGGTCGTCACCGGCGAACGGGATCCACAGGCGGAACTCGATCAGCGGGACGTTCGCCTTGCGCACGGCCAGCACCCGCAGCCCGTTGCCGAGCACCGTGTCCACATGGGACAGGTCGGCGGCGGCGCGCTGGTCGCCGAGCGGCGGCAGCGGCCGGGGGCCCTGCTCGGTCCGGCCGATCTCCTCCGCCGTGCGATGTGTTGCTGCGGTCACGATCACTTGCCTCCCTCGGGCTTGACCACCAGTACCGCGCGCGAGTCCGGGCGCAACGCCTTGGCCGCGGCCGAGACGTCCTCCGCGGTGATCGCGGCCATCCGGTCGGCCAGCGTCGACACCAGTGCGGCGTCGGAATAGAGCAGTTCGAACGAGCCGAAGCCGAGCGTGCGCGAGAGCAGCTGGTCGTGCTCCTGGTGCAGGCCCGCGGCCCAGCGCGCGGTCACCCTGGTGAGTTCCTGGGCGTCCGGCGGGGTGGAGGCGAGCTTCTCCAGTTCCTCGTCCAGCGCGCCGAGCACGCGCTCCGTGGAGACGTCCGGCGGGTGGATCGCGGTGACGGTGAACGTGTCGGGGTCACGCGCCTCGAACGGGCCGAACAGACCGGCGCCCGCGTTGAGGTCGACGACCAGCGGCTCGCGGTGCACCAGGCGCTGCTGCAGCCGTGAGCCGTCGCCGTCGGTCAGCACGCCCGCGAGCACGAGGTTCGCGAGGTAGCCGTCGAGGTCGTTGATCGGGTCCGGCATGCGGTAACCGACGCCGAGCGCGGGCAGCGGGGCGTGCGGGTCGGTGTGCTCGCCGCGCAGTTCGCCGACCGGGTGGGGCTCGAAGAACGAAGGCCGTTCGGGGCGCGGGCGGAACTGCACGTCACCGAAGTGCTTCTCGATGAGCTCTCGCGCGCGGTCGACGGTGAAGTCGCCCGCGACCGTCAGCACCGCGTTGGACGGCGCGTAGTAGGTGTCGAAGAACGCGGCGCAATCGTCCAGTGTGGCCTGTTCGAGGTCCTCGAACCCGCCGTATCCGTTGTGCGCGTTGGGGAACGTCGAGTACAGCACCGGCGGCAGCAGGATCCACGGGAACCCGCCGTACGGCCGGTTCAGCACGTTGAGGCGGATCTCCTCCTTGACCACGTCGATCTGGTTGGCCAGGTTCTCCTGCGTCAGCTTGGGCGCGCGCATGCGGTCCGCTTCGAGGAACAGCGCGCGCTCGAGCGCCGCGGCGGGCAGCACCTCGTAGTAGTCGGTGTAGTCCGGGTGCGTGGAGCCGTTGAACGAGCCACCACTGGACTGCACGTGACGGAAGTGTGCGAGTTTCTCGAGGCTTTCGCTGCCCTGGAACATCAAATGCTCGAACAGGTGCGCGAAGCCGGTTCGCCCTTCCGGTTCGGACCGGAAGCCCACGTCGTAGTGGACGCTGACCGCGACGACCGGTGCGGTGTCGTCCGGAGCCAGTACCACGCGTAAGCCGTTGTCGAGGGTGAACCTAGTGAGTTCAGGAACCGCCATGGCCTCACCCTACGGGTTTCTCAGCCTTCGAGGCGACGCCCCCGGCGTGACCCGGCGAACGTTCCCACGAGCGCGGCGGTGAATTCACTCACCCGCCGCAGTGACCCCACTCCGCCGTACCAATACGGCTTCGGCGGCGACTTCAAAGCGTTGAACGCGTTCACCCAATCGTCGACTTCACCGAGGGTCAGCGCGTACGGTAGCGCGCGAGAGAACACCAGGTCGCGGGCCAGTTTGGGGACGCCTTTCGCGCGCGTGGCGTGCAGCTGGTCCCGAAGCCCGAGCAGGCGGCGGCGCAGCTGCCTGCCGCGATCGGTGCGCGACGGCACGAATCGGGCGGCGAACGCGGTGAGCAGACCCGCGATGGCGACGGCCACCCCGAGCTGCGCGTAGCCGATCGTGAACGCGAGCACGGCGGTCAGGAACAGGCCGTAGCAAACGACTCGGAGACCGCGCCGGGACAAAGTGCCCCCGCGCCGGAGCCAGCGCCTGCCGACGACGTCTTCGCGCAGGACCGTTCGCACCGCGGCGACGCCCACTCGCTCGGTCCTGAGCTCGGACAGGGTGCGAGTGTCACCGGGCAGCACGAGTTCGAACACGGCACGTTCGAAGTCGGTGAGGTGCTCATCCGGCGGGTTGCGGCGGGTCAATCGCCAGTCGGTGAGGCCGTCGTCCTCGCTCTCCTCGACCCAGAGGTAGTTGCGGACGGCCAGGTCGAGCACGGTCGCGGCGAGGTCGACCTCATCGGCGCGTCCGGACAGGACGGTGCCGACGTGACCCGGCAGCACGCCGTCCGGGGACGCGAACACCGCGTCCGCGTCGTCGCCGGACACGACTTCGACGGGCAGCGGATCGCCCGGCTCGGCGTCGCGGCGGCGGGCCAGCCACAGCCACGCGCCGCCGATGACGGCGAGCATCGCGAACAGGATCCAGCCGAGCACGACGGGCGTCGTGAGCACGAACGCGCCGGCGAGTGTCTTCGACGGTGCGAACTCGGCGTTGGCCGGCACCGAGCCTGCCGGCAATTCGACGGCGATGTCCATCGGCTGCCCGGCCGCCAGGTTCTGCTGGCTGAACCGGGTGAGTCCGATGTGGTCGATCTGCGCGGCCCCGCAATGGCGATCCGCGGAGCCGAGTGAACAGCTGACCGCCTGCGCGATCTGCGGCGCCGCGAACGACGCGCGGACCAGCGCCAGCTTGGTGTCCCAGCCACCGGCGAGACGCCAGCTGACGTGCAGGACGTCGTGGTCGTCGTCGACCGCACCGTCCACTTTGTACCGGAGGATCGAGGTGCCGCCGCGCAGCGTCACGGTGAAGACGTCGCCGCTCTGCTCGGTACTCCCGGCGCCTTCGAGGCTGACGTCGTGGATTCCGTATACGCGGTCACGGTTGTGCGCGGCGGGCACACGCAGATCGATCTTGCGGACCATGGTCGTGCCCGCGGGCACCGAAACGGCTTCGGCCACCGACAGCGTGCCGTCGCGTTCGACCTTGAGCTGAATCTCCGCACTGTTCGGCAGGTTCGGCAGCGGCGGATCGTCCGCCCATGCCGAACCTGCCGAGACGAGCAGGAAAACCGCCGCTAGGAGCGCGGCCCTCACGCCGGGACGGGCTGCAGCGAACGCAAGTGGCCCGATTCGGCCAGCAGGCCGTCCAAAGCCGTCAAGAACGCCGGGAAATGCGTGGCGAAGCGATGCAGATCGCGCTCTTGGTCAAGTCCGCCGAACCAGTACAGGCCAGCGGATCCGTCGGCCGACGGGTCCAGCGAGGCGAACGTCCGCAGCCAGCGTTCGCTGTCGCCGAGCACGACCGCGAACGGCAGCGAGCGCGAGAACACCAATTCGCGATCCGCGGCCGGGATGTCCTCGACCTTGACGTTGTGCAGGTAATCCAGCAGCCCGCGCACGTTGCTCACGAGCAGGCGCCCGCGCGGGGTCCGCGACGGCAGCCAGCCCGCGCCGAGCACCAGCGCGATCCCGGCGACGGCCAGCGCGACGCCGAGCAACGCGTTGCCGATGCTGAACGCCAGTGCGACCGTCGCGGCGAGCCCCGCGCCGAACAGGCCGACACCGATCCAGGTCAGCAGGCTCTTGCCGCTGTCGGGGCGGCGTGCGAACCAGCCCTTGCGCACCACGTCGGCGTACATCGCGTCGCTGACCTTGCGCAGGTCCAGCGAGCCACGCGAGCGGATCTCGGACAGCAGCACGCTGTCCGTGCCGTCCGGCAGCAGCGTTTCGAAGATCGCGCGCTCGAACTCGTGCAGGTTCTCGTCGGCCGGATTGCGGCGGCTGATTTGCCAGTCGACCGTGCCCGAGCCGCTCGGGACCTCGGCGATCCACAGGTAGTTGCGCACCGCGAGGTCGACGACGGTGGCGCTGATGTCGACCACGTCGACCGTCTCGTCGACGACCGTGCCGACCTGGCCGGGCAGCACGCCGTCTGGCGAAACGAAGGTGACGTGCCCGCCGTCGCGCTGCAGGACGTCGACCGGCCCGGAGCCGCCTGCCAGCGCGGCGGCGTCACGTTTGCGCAGGCGCCATACGAGCAGCGCGCCCAGTAGCAGCAGGAGCGCGAGCAGCCCGAAGCCGATGCCGACGGCCGTGGTCAGCGCGAACGCGCCGGCGGCGCCCGAGATCGCTTCGAAACGCGCGTTCGCGGGCACGGAACCCGCGGGAAGACCGACCGACAGGTCGACCCGGTCGCCCTGCTTGAGGTCGTCGTGTTCGATCCGAACGATGCCTGTGTGGTCGACCTCGGCGAGCGTGCATTGCTGGTCGGAGCCGATCGGCCCGGCGAAGCAGTTGACGAGGGAGAGCTCGCGCACGGGCGCGATGACCGAGGCGGTGACCCTGGCGACCGGCTCCGACCAGCCGCTCGCGAGCTGCCAGCGCAGCTGCTGGCCGCCGTCGAGGTCGGCGACCGCGCCGTCCACTGTGTACCTGACGGTCGACTCGCCCGGCGGGAAGGTGATGGTGACGTTGTCGGAGTTCTGGCTGATGGTCGCCGGGCCCTCGGCCTTGATCTCGGGAATGCCGAAAACTCGGTCCTGGTCACCGGTCGCGGGCACGCGCAGCGGGATCACACGGACGAGCTGTTTACCGCCCGGGATCTTCACCTTTTCGGCTACGTTCAGCTTGCCGTCACGCCCGACCTTCAGCTCCAGGTCGCTGGTCGGTCCGTCCGGCTGGGACTCAGCGACACGCCCGGCGACGCCGTTCGGCGGCCGCGGGATCGTGATGTCCGGCTGGTCGGGCACGGAAGGTCCGCCGGCGGGCGGGATATCGAAGTCCGGCTGAGCCGGGAACATCACGGCGGCGGCGGTCAATACCGCGGCCGGCCCCCATTTCGTCAACACAGCCACACACCCTAGATCAATCCATTTATGCTGGCGGCCCAGAAGACGAAACCCGCCAACTGGGTGAAGACCTGCCTTTTGACGGAGCAAGACCACTGGGGGTTCCCTCTCGATGACCCAACCGCCGCAAGGCCCGCCGGATCCACGCCACCGGCCGGGCCAGGGACCGACGGGCGGGCGGCCTGTGCCCCCGCCCGGTTCCCGTCCGCTGCCGCCGCCCGGCGCGCGGCCGATGCCGCCGGGCCGCCCGCCTATGGGACCGCCACCTGGCGGGCAGCAGCCAGGGCCGCCACCGGGCGGACTCGGCGGCAAAGGTGGTCAGCCACCGATGCCGCCGAGGCCGCCTCAGGGACCGCCGCCGCCGATGCAGCGGCCGCCGATGGGCCCGCCGCCATGGCCACAGACGGGCGGGCAGCCGTTGCCGCCGCCCATGGCCGCGCCGATGCCGCCGCCTGCCCAGTTCAACCCGGGGATGCAGGCGCCGTTCGGGCAGCCCGCGTACGGGCCGCGGTTCGGGCCCGGATACGCGCCGTACGCGAAGAAGTCGAACACCGGCATGGTGGTCGGGATCCTCGCGGTGGGCGTGTTCGTGGTCGTCGGCGGGCTGATCGCGACGTTCGCGCTGTCCGGGGGTGGCAAACGGCACCAGGTGGCCGACGCCGGGTACAGCACGCGCCCGACGATCACCTCGAGCGAGACCACGTCGACGACGACCAGCACCTCGACGTCGACCTCCACCTCGCGGTCGACCGGGACCAGCACCTCGCGGTCCACGAGCACGACGACGAGTGCGTCTTCGGCACCGAAAGCACCGCGCAAGCTCGCCGACAACGCGTTGTTCAGCAAGTCCGACGGCGGCCTCCCGAACATCCGGTGCGGGCTCAACCGGTGGGCGAACAACCCGAGCGCGGCGGAGTCGTTCTTCGACAGCGCCGCGAAATGCACGGCCGAGTCGTGGAAGTACGCGCTGTCCTACGTGGGCCTGCCGTTCAACTACCCGGACATCAAGTATCCGTCCGGCAGTTCGTGGTCCAGCCCGTGCGGCGGGGTGAGCCAGGGGTCGGCGGCGGCGTTCTACTGCCCGACCAACCAGACGCTGTACATGCCGTACGAGGGTCTGCAGGTGAAGGACTTCGGCAACCGGCCCGGCGTCTACCTCGCGGTGTTCGCGCACGAATACGGTCACCACATCCAGCAGATCACCGGCATCATGCCCGCGATGAACGAGAAGCGGTACGACGCGGGCGCCGACTCGGCGGAGGGCCTGGAGTACTCACGGCGGCTCGAACTGCAGGCGCAGTGCTTCTCCGGGATGTTCCTCGGTTCCACTGTGGACAGGGGCGGCGACGTCAACCGCGCGATGTACAACGACGCGTGGCGTACCCAGCAGCGCGGCGATCACGGCAAGGGTCCGCGTGACCACGGCAGCGACGCGCATTCGTCGGGCTGGTGGCAGACCGGCGCGTTGAAGAACCGCAACGTGCAGTGCAACACCTGGGCTTCCCCGTCGGGGGACGTGTCCTGATGTGACGCCCGCGCGTATCGCGAATTCGCGATACGCGCGGGCGGCGTCTCACTTGGGCGGGGCGAACGGGCTTTCCGCGACCGGGGGTTCCTCGGTCGGCGCCGCCGGCGGCTGCTCGGTCAGAGGCGGTGTGCCCGGCGGCTGCCCGGTTGGCGCCTGCGCAGGCGTGGGCGTCTGGGTCGCCGGGTCCGGGTGCGCGTAGGTGGTCTGCGGTACCGGCATCGCCGAGCTCGGCATCATCATCGGCTCGGGCGCGTGCCCCGCGCGGGCCAGTTCGCGGCGGCGGCGTTCGGCGAGGATCGCGCTGAGGTACGCCCAGACCGGGATGCCTTGCGGAATCCCGGCACCGACGCTCGCGCCGGCCTGCTGCGCGAGGCTCCAGCCGAGCATGTGCGCGGCTTCGGGACGCAGGTCGTGGTACCGGGCCAGATACTGGCGGATCGACAGCGCCAAATCGTTCGGCAGGCCGGACAGATCCAGTTGAGACGCCCAGTGCGCCAGCTGCGGGGGCATGTAGACGGGCGCGGCGTCGGCCGCGACCGGCACGCGTTCGCGGATCACGACGGTGCCTGCCAGGTAGTCGCCCACCCGCTTCCCGTCGCGTGAGAACGCCGAGACGAGGATCGCGACCACACCCAGGAACCCGAGCAGCCAGAAGTCGACCAGCGCGCCGCACAGGCCTCGGGTGAGCGCCTGGCGGAACCGAATCGCGCCGCCGTCGGCGCGGACGACGCGCAGGCCGAGCGCCATCTTGCCGAGCGTCTTGCCGCGCGACAGGGTCTCGAACAGAACCGGGTAGCCGACCAGCACGAGCACGGTCGAGACCAGCATCACCGCGCTGAGCAGCGATTCGTCGCCTGAAGAGGTCATCACCAGCACGAGGAACACGACCAGCAGCGTCACGGCCTGGATCAGCACGTCGAGGAGCATCGCGGCTCCCCGGCTGGCCAGTCTGGCGACCCGCAGGTCCAGCACCACGGCCTCGCCCGTGACGAGATCCGTCTCTTCTTTCACGAGGTCAACAGTAAGGTGTGCGGGGACTGGGTGGATACCGAATACGAACGTTGCTCGCGACACGCGAAGCGACTTTCGGGGCACGCTCGCGCGCGATGGATCGGCGCGGGTGTTGGGGGACGAGGAGCGGTTCATGGACGTGGATGTGTTCATCGCGGCGCATCGGCCCGACTGGGACAGGCTCGGCGAGCTGACCCGCCGCGCGAACCGGCTGCGGGGAGCCGAGGCCGACGAGCTCGTCACGCTCTACCAGCGCGCCGCCACGCACTTGTCGATCATCCGTTCCGTGGCGCCGGACCCGGCGCTGGTCTCCCAGCTGTCCGGCGTCGTCGCCCGCGCGCGGTCGGCGGTGACCGGGACGAGCTCGCCCGCCTGGCGTGAGTTCGGGCTGTTCTTCACGCGCCGGTTCCCCGCGACGGTGTACCTCAGCTGGCGCTGGTGGGTGCCGGTGGCCGTGCTTTCGCTGACGATCGCGACCGTGCTCGCCGCGTGGATCGCGAACGACCCGGAGGTGCGCACCGCCATCGCGCCGCCCGAATTGATCAAGGAGATGACCGAACCGGGCGGCCAGTACGAGACGTACTACTCGACCGGGCCCGCCGCGTCGTTCGCGTTCCACGTGTGGACGAACAACGCGTGGGTGGCGGCGGTCTGCCTGTTCTTCGGGGTGGTGTTCGGCATTCCGGTGATCGGCGCGCTGTGGCAGAACATCCAGGTGCTCGCCGTCGGCGGCGGATTGATGAACTCGGTCGGGCGCGGCGACGTCTTCCTCGGCCTGATCATGCCGCACGGCCTGCTCGAACTGACCGCGGTGTTCGTGGCCGCGGGCACCGGGCTGAAGCTCGGCTGGACGGTGATCAGCCCTGGCAGGCGTTCCCGCGCGGCGGCGTTGGCCGAGCAGGGCAGGTCTGTGGTCGTGATGGCGCTCGGGCTCGCGTGCGTGCTGTTCGTGTCGGGCGCGATCGAAGGGTTCGTGACCCCGTCCGGGCTGCCGACGTGGGCCCGGATCGGGATCGGCGTGGTGGTCGAGGTCCTGTTCCTGGCGTACGTGTTCGTGCTCGGCCGCCGAGCGGCGCGTGACGGCGAGACCGGAGACGTCGACGCACGCGACGCGGGTGACGCGCTGCCCGAAACCGGCTGACACGAATTCGCGATACGTGAGTTCGGATAGACGACTTAGCAGAGACAGGTGCCCTCGAAGACGATCGTGTTGCTGTCGTCGAGGCTCGCGCTTCCGGTGAACCGGATCTCGAACTCGCCCGGCTCGGCGAGCTTGATCTTCGGGCTGCCCGCGATGCCGTCGGCGCCGCTGGTGGCCGTCGCCGTCTCGCCGCCGCCTTCGAACGCGAGGTAATTCTTCGCGCGCGCGGACCGGACGTAGAAGTTGACCGGGACGCCCGCAGCCGGCTGCCCGTTCTCGCCGATCACCTTGACCACGAACGGCACGCCGACGGGCTGGGCCGCACCCAGCCGCTGGTCGTTGCCGGAGATGATCGCGAGCGTGCGGCCGCCCGCCGCCCACGTATTCGCGATGCCCGTGAGCGAGCAGACCTCTTGATAGAGCCGCGCGCCCGCGGCGGTGCCGTCCGCGGTCAGGCACCGCGCGGTCGCGACATTGCCGATCACGACCAGTCCCGGCGCGCCTGCCTGGCGTTTCCACTGCTGGTAGCGGTCCTTGTCGGCGCAGGCGGCCATGGTGACGCCGATGCCGTCGACCGGGCTGACCGCGGCGAGACACTTCCCGCTCGCCACGTTCTTGAACTGGAGCAGGTCCTTCGCGTACGTCCATTGCGCTTTGGCGTCTTTGGCGTCCGCGAGCACCGGCTTGCCGTCGACATCGGCGAGCGAGACGGCGCCGCCGCCGTCCGCGAGGTACAGCGGTGACCCGGCGGGCTGTGCCGAAGCGGGCGCGGGACCGAGCACCAGCACGCAGGCGGCCAGCGCCAGTACCCGCTTCACCTTGTTGAACTTGGCAACGTTCATCTTGTTGAACATTGCAGCAGGACAGCGATCGCACCAGCGGCCCCACTCCATGGTGTGAGGGCGTCTTTCCGGTGGGTGAGAGCCGCGATCCAGGCTCCTAAAGCTTCCCTGCCGCCTTCAGCGCGAGATACCGATCCGCGAGCGCGGGCGGCAAATCCTCGGGAGTCGCGTCGACGACCTGAACGTCACGACGGCCGAGGCGAGCGGTCACCTGGCGTCGCTCGGCGAGCGTCTTCTCCGCGGCGGCGGCGTCGTAGACGGCTTCCGCGTCGCCGCGGGCGCGTGCCATCTCGGCGACGCGCGGATCCGCGACGGACGCGATGACCACCTGGTGGCGTGACGTCAGAGAAGTCAGGATCGGGAGCAATCCCTCTTCCATCGGCGCCGCGTCGAGCCCGGTCAGCAGCACGACCAGCGATCGGCGCCGGGTACGCCGCAGCACTTCGGCGACCATCCCGCGTGCGTCGGTCTCGACCAGCGAAGGCTCGATCGGCGCCATCGCGTTGACCAGTGACGGCAGCAGGTCTCCCGCCGACGAGCCGGTCACGGCCGCGCGCACCTGCCGGTCATAACAGAGCAGGTCGACCCGGTCGCCCGCCTTCGACGCCAGTACCGCCAGCAGCAGCGCCGCGTCCATCGCCGCGTCGAGCCGGGGCGCGTCGCCGACGCGGCCCGCCGACACACGGCCGGTGTCGAGCACGAGCACGACATGACGGTCGCGCTCCGGACGCCAGGTCCTGACCATCACGTCCGACGCGCGCGCGGTGGCGCGCCAGTCGATGGACCGCACGTCGTCGCCGATCACGTATTCGCGCAGCGAGTCGAATTCGGTGCCCTGGCCGCGGATCAGCATCGCGTTGCGGCCGTCGAGCTGCTGCAGGCGCGCCAGCCGCGAGGGCAGGTGCTTGCGGCTGTGGAACGGCGGCAGCACGCGCACGGACCAGGGCACCGCGTGCGAACCCTGGCGCGCGGCGAGCCCGAGCGGGCCCAGCGAACGCACGGTCACCTGGTGCGCGGGCCGGTCGCCGCGGCGCGTCGGCGTCAGCCTGGTGACGAACCGGCGGCGTTCACCGGACGGCAGTTCGAGCGCGTGACGATCTTCGTGCGCGTTCGCGCTCGGCGGCCACGCGTCGCGCAGCGTGCCGCGCACGCGCCTGCCGGAGTTGGCGACCGTCAGCGTGACTTCGGCCGTCTCACCGAGCCGGACCGACGACGCGCCTGACCGAATGAACCGCAACTCGCGGACGCTGCCCGCCAGCGCGAGATCGACGGCCACGCCCAGCGCCAGAACCCCCAAAACCGTCCAAACACCCAGCCATGAGGGCAGCGCGAAACCGACCACCAGCGCGCCCAGCGCCGCCAGCAGCCCGAGCCGTCCGGTGAGCGCCATCAGCGTGGGACGGGCACGGACGCGAGCACGCGGTCCAGCACACCGTCGGCGGTGGCACCTTCGAGCTCGGCTTCCGGGCGCAGGTCGAGCCGGTGCCGCAGCGCGGGCCTGGCCAGCGCCTTGACGTCGTCCGGCGTCGCGTAGTCGCGACCGGCGAGCCACGCCCACGCCCTGGTCGCCGCCAGCAGCGCGGTCGCGCCACGCGGCGAGACACCGATGCGGATCGACGGCGTCGACCGCGTCGCGCGGCAGATGTCGACGATGTAGGCGATGACCTCGGGCCGGACGTTCACCGCGCCGACGGCGAGCCGCGCGGCGGCGAGGTGCTCCGGCCCGGCGACCGGCCTGATCCCGGCCGCGACGAGGTCGCGCGGGTCGAAGCCCTGCGCGTGCCGGACGAGGATGCCGACCTCGTCCTCACGCGACGGCGCCGGCATGGTCAGCTTGAGCAGGAACCGGTCCAGCTGCGCCTCCGGCAGCGAATAGGTGCCTTCGTACTCGACCGGGTTCTGCGTCGCGATCACGATGAACGGGTCCGGCAGCGGCCGCGACCGGCCGTCCAGCGAGACCTGCCGCTCCTCCATCGCCTCCAGCAGCGCCGACTGCGTCTTCGGCGGCGTCCGGTTGATCTCGTCGGCGAGCAGCAGGTTCGTGAACACGGGGCCCTCGCGGAACGAGAACTCGCCGCTGTGCGCGTCGTAGACGATCGAGCCGGTGACGTCACCCGGCATCAGATCGGGCGTGAACTGGATGCGCTTGGTCTCCAGGTTCAGCGCCGACGCGAGCGCGCGCACGAGCAGCGTCTTCCCGACGCCTGGCACGCCTTCGATGAGCACGTGGCCCCGGCACAGCAGCGCCAGGATCAGGCCGGTCACCGCCGCGTCGTTGCCGACGACGGCCCTGCCGACCTCGCCCTTCAGCGCGATGAGCGCGTCACGCGCCTCGGCGGTGGACACTTGGGTGCTGGTCACTACTCCCCCACTTTCCGTTCCAATTCGTCGAGCGCGTCGGCCAGCCGGACCATTGTCTGGTCGTCGGTGACCGGCGTCCCGTAGAGCACCGCGCCGATTTCGGCTTCCGGGCGGCCGAGGCGCTGCGCGGCGGAAGCCACCACAGCGGCCGGTTCGGCGTCGACCGGCAGTCCGAGCAGCGGTTTGAGCCGCGCGCGGCTGGCCTCGCGCAGTGTTTCCGAGGCGTGATCGGCCGCGCCGGATCGGCGATAGAGCCGGGCGCGGCCTTCGGTGGTCTCGGCGGCGCGGACCACGATCGGCAGCGGCTCCGTGACGACCGGGCCCAGCCGACGCGCACGCCACAGCGCGACCAGCACGGCCGCGAACCCGAGTTCGATGACGGCGAACTTCCAGCCGTCGGGGACCAGGTCGTAGAACGTCTTCTTCGCCGCGGCGTCGATGTCGGACGGCGACGGGATGTACCAGACGAGCTTCGAGTGCGTCCCGAGCAACCGCGTCATCAGCGCCGCGTTGCCTTCTTCGGCGAGCCGCTCGTTCGTGACCGGCGCGGCGGAGCCGACCAGCGTGGTCGTGCCCCGCTCAGCCCGGATCTGCGCGAGCGAGCCCTGGTAGCACAACGTCACATCCGAGCCGGTCGCCCGATAACGGATCCCGCCCACCCGCGCGGAACCGGCGGAGACGGCCGCTTCGAGCTGACAGCCGGGCTCGTATACGGCGACCTCGCCCAGTCCTCCCGCCTCGATCGACGGCACGACGCGAGTGACGTCCTGCTGCGGCGAAAGCAGGACGACGTCGCCTGCGCGTTCGGCGAGCCTGCCGAGCCGCTCGGGGTCGATCATCTCGGGCAGCACGACGAACAACGTCGATTCGCCGTCGAGCGAGGCGTCCGCGTCGTTCGCGGTGTGGACCGTTTCGATGTCGACGCCGCGGTCTTCGAGCAGCTTGGCCAAGGCGTGCGAGCCTTTGGGCTGATACGACGCCGGGTCGAGGAATTCACGGTTCGGCTGTCCGCCAGCCAGCGTCAGCACCGCGCCCGCGACGAGCACGAACACGATGAACGCCAGCGGCCAGCGCACGTTCAGCCAGATGCGGCGCGCGTCCGGCGAGACCGAGGTGCTCATCCGGCCGCCATGGCGACGGGTTTGGCCTTCTGGATCCGCTGATCGAGCTCGGTCAGCTCGCGATAGCCCGCTTCGGTGGCCGTTCGGTCGCCGTAGTGGACGTCGTCGAACAGGCGCGCGCCTTGATAAAGCCCGGCGGCGAGTTCGGGAAGCAGGCGGCCCGCGTCGGCGGCGGCTTCGTCCGCCGTGCGGCCCGACCGTTCTTCCAGCAGCGCGCGTTCTTCCAGCGAACGCACGATCGCGCGGAAACGCTCACGCACGGCGTTCGCGAAATCGCCGCGGCCCGCCGCATCCACCGCGGATTTGCGATGCTCCGCCGCCGAGCGGGTCCGGCCGTCCTCGAAGACAAGCCGGTCCCCGCGCGCGGCGCGCCGGATCTTGCCGCTGCGTACGCGCACCGCCACGACGGCGGCGACGAGGATCACGACGATCGCCACCAGGCCGAAAACGCCACCCGGCACGACGCTCTGCACGTTGCCGAGGAACTCGCCGAGCCGTTCGGCCAGCCATCGCAACGCCTCGTCGAACCAAGAAGGCTTCGCGGCCTGGTACCGCTGGTCGGTCAGCTCCTCCTGGGCCGCGCGGCGCGCGTCGTCCCGGCCGATGACGACCGGGATGTCCATTCTCACCACTGCTGGGGCGGCGCGGACGGGTTCTGCGGGTACTGCGGAGCCGTTCCGGCCGCTCGCGCCAGGTCGATGTCCATACCTTCCTGCCGCATGCGCAGGTCGACGTAGATCAGCACGGTCACCAGCGCGGAGAACGGCGTGATCAGCGTTTCCACCACCACCGCGCCCGCGGCCTGGATGATCAGGTCGGTGGTCGTCGGGATGTGCGGGGCCGACATGCCGAACAGGCGGCCGAGCGTGCCACCGGCGCCGAGGTCGAACGGCAGCTGGATGATGAAGCTCAGCACCCAGCTGATCAGGAACGCGACGAGCAGGAAGCCCAGCACCCGCCAGAAGGCCTTGCTGACCAGGCGCCCGGAGCGGCGCAGCGACTCCATGATCGTGCTGCGCTCGAGGATCAGCGCGGCCGAGGCCAGCGCGAAGAACGTCCACGGGACCAGTACGCCGACAAAGCACAGCAGCACGCCGACCGCGCACATCAGGCCGTACAGCAGGCCGACGACGATCAGCTGCGGGATCCGCGGCCCGACCTCGGAGATGGCCTCCTTGGCCGAAACCGGCCTGCCCAGTACCGCTTTGCCCGCGACGGTCGTCAGGTAGCCCTGCAGGACCGCGTGCATGAGAAGGGTGATGAGCAGCACGAGGACCAGCGACCCGATCGTCGGGCCGAGGATGCTCCACATCTGGTCGACGCGCTGCTGGTCGGTCGCGGCCGGGCCGAGCGGCTCGATCTCGGTGAGGTTGTCCGCGAGCAGGAACCCGAGGCCGAAGTTCAACGCCGCGCTGATCACCGCGACGACCGCCGACACGCCGAGCACCTGGCCCGGGTAGCGGCGGATGATGGTGATCGCGCCGTCGAGGATCTCGCCGAGGTTCAGCGGGCGCAGCGGGACCACGCCGGGCTTGCCGTAGCCCTGCGGGTTCCACTGGGGCGGAAGCGCGCCCGGCATGCCGGGCGCGGGTGCGTAACCGGGCTGCGGCGCCGGCGCGGACGGCGGGACGAAACCACCAGGCTGCGCGGGCGTGGACGGCGGCACGAAACCGCCGGACGGGGTGGCGCCAGGCTGCTCGGCCGGGGTGCCAGGCTGGGCGGGCGTGGCGTCCGCGGGCTGCTCGGGCTTCGCGGGCTGGATGAAACCGCTCGGTTCGTGGCGCGGTATCCCCTGGCTCGGTGTCGGCGCGTCCGGCTCTTCTGGCACGGACGTTCCACCGTTATCACTCATTGCAGCCCCTAGCCCCTCAGACAATGCTTGCGCACACTCTTGCAGAGCGCTGACCAGCGGGCCACCACCGGCCCGACCTGACAGACACTGAACTCGCGCCAGGCTAGTTATGCTGGACCGTGCCGGCAGCCCCGGCCCGTGTCCACCGAGACCCCCACGGGACCGCATCGATGACGCAACCGCCCCACGGCACCTGGCCGCCTTCCGGCGTGGTCCAGCCGCCTCCGGCGCCCAGCCGTCAGCAAGGCGGGCCCTGGTTTCAGGGGCCTCCGCCACCGCCGCGGAAGAAGTCGCCACTGGCGATCGTGGTGATCGCGCTGAGCGCGGTGGCCGTGCTCGTACTCGGCCTGGTGGCGATCGTCGCGCTGAACCGCGACGACAACGGCAACGTGGCCGCGGCCGGGTTCAGCAGCAGCGCGGCACCCACCCCGCCGCCGCAGAAGCCGCCGCCCGCGACACTGTCGTCCCCGACCGGCTCGTCGGTGCCGGTCAGCAAGCCGAGCGCGACCCAGCAGCCGGAGCAGCAGAAGATCCTCAAGCTCGCCGATCACCCGATCCTGCAGGACCCGGCGGCCGGGCTGAAGAACCGCGTCTGCACGCTGCCCGCGTGGCAGAGCAACCAGAGCGCGGCCGAGCAGTTCTTCACCGCCGCCAGCCGCTGCCTCGACGCGGCGTGGGGCCCGTTCCTCGAGTACTACCACCTGCCGTTCTCGCCGCCGGCGCTGCATTTCCCGACCGGGCCCAGCTTCGACACCGAATGCGGCACCATCCAGGTCGGCATCGCGACGGCCGCGTACTACTGCGAGAACAACCTCTACGTGCCGTTCCGCGGCCTGCAGACCGACCAGTACGGCAACAATCCCGGCGTCTACCTGGCACTGTTCGCGCACGAGTACGGCCACCACGTGCAAGAGGTCGCCGGGCTGATGGACGCGGCGTGGCAGAAGATCTACGAGGTCGGCCCGAACAGCCCGGCAGGTCTCGACATGTCCCGGCGCAAGGAGCTGCAGGCCCAGTGCTTCTCGGGGATGTTCCTGGGCGCGCACGTCGATCAGGGCGGCTCGCTGACCAAGGACATGTTCGACAAGGCCTGGAACGACCAGGAGACCCGGGGCGACAACACCTCGGGCAGCCGTGACCACGGCACCAACGCCCACTACGCGGCCTGGTGGCGTGCGGGCGCGAAGAGCGACCGGATCGTCGACTGCAACACGTTCTCGGCGCCCGCGTCAGCCGTGTCCTGACAAAAAAAATCCCAATGCGGCTTTGGTCAGCTCAGAGCTGACGAAAGCCACATTGGGACGCTGAAACCTGACGAATGCCGCATTGGGATTTTTTTCCCAGGCTCAGGTGCGGGCGGGGGTCCGCTGCAGCAGGTGGACGAAGGCGGCGCCGGCGGCGCAGCTCAGGGTGAGCAGGGCGAGACCGGCCGGCCGGACCAGGTCGTTGGCGCCGGTGACGAACTCGGCGGGGTCGACCGTGAGCTTGCCGGTGTGCTCGTCCGGCAGCATGACCTTGACCTTTTCGCCCTGGTTGTGGCCGCACGCGGTGAGCGTGGCGTCGAGGGCGTGACCGCCCTGCGGGATGCGGATGGCCTCGTGCGGGGACGGGCCGGTGCAGGGGGCGGGCCCCGTGACCTCGGCTTCGACGACTACGCCCTTGGCCTCACCGGTCAGCGCGAACAGGCCGGGCCCCGCGAACCACGAGGCGATGACCACGAAGACCGCGAGCGCGCCAGCGACGGCGAAAGGTGTCCAACGCGGCACGACCGCGTTTCTGAGTGGTTCCGATCGCCGCACACCAGCCATGGTTCCAGATGGCAGCGGCAAAACACAGCCGGGCCGGTCACCGCTCGATCTTGTCGGCGAACGTCACCTTCTTGACGTAAAGCAGCCGGTCACCGTGCTCGATGGCGTCGGCCTGCGGCGCGTCGACGCGGTAGAGCTCGCCGTCGCGGACCACGCCGAGGACGATGTCCGACAGGTGCCGGGGCGACCCGCCGACCTCGCTCGGCTCGACAGGGCGCTCGGCGATCGCGAGCCCGGATTCCGGGGTGAGCAGGTCCTCGACCATGTCGACGACCCGCGGGGTCGAGGTCGCCATGCCGAGCAGGCGGCCCGCGGTCTCACTGGACACCACGACCTGGTTCGCGCCCGACTGCTTCAGCAGGTGGACGTTCTCGGCCTCGCGCACCGACGCCACGATGTGCGAATTCGGCGCGATCTCGCGGGCGGTCAGCGTGACCAGCACCGCGGTGTCGTCCCGGTTCGGCGCGACGACCACGGCACGCGCGCGCTGCACGCCCGCGACGCGGAGCACGTCGGAGCGGGTGGCGGAGCCGTGCACGGTGACCAGGCCGAGCGCGCTCGCCGCGTCGAGTGCCTGCTGGTCGGTGTCGACGACCACGATGTGGTTCGGCGGCAGGCTCTCGTCGCCCAGCAGCGTGTTCACCGCGGACCGGCCCTTGGTGCCGAACCCGACGACCACCACGTGGTCCTCCACCTTCGACCTCCACTTCTGGATCTTGAACGCCTGCCGTGACCGCTCGGTCAGCACTTCGAGTGTCGTGCCGACCAGCACGATGAGGAACAGCACACGCAATGGGGTGATGACGAGGACGTTGATCAGCCGCGCCGAGTCCGTCGCAGGCGCGATGTCGCCGTAGCCGGTCGTGGACAGCGAGACCGTCGAGTAGTACAGGCAATCGAGGAAACTGAGCCCGTCGCCGTTGGTGTCGCGGTAACCGCCACGGTCGACGTAGACGATCAGCACCGTGGCCAGCAGCGCCAGCAACGCACCGATGATGCGCTTGACGATCGACCGCAACGGGCTGACCGTCGTCTCGGGCATCCTGATCACGCCGACGAGTTCATGATCTGGCCGATGATCAGCATCACTCACGCCGCGCATGCTATCCGAACCGCACGATTCGTACAGGGCAGATCGCCGGTCGAAATTGCACGGTCAGATGTCATCTCGCCGTCGGCGGATGTGCTTTGCTCTTCGGCATGTCTTCACAGCGTCCCGCGGCGTTCCTGGCCGCTTTCCTCGGCCTCGCCGGCGTCATGCATTTCGCGCGCCCCAAGTTCTTCGACACGATGGTGCCGAAGGAGCTGCCCGGCACGCCTCGCCAGTGGACGCACGCGTCGGGCGTGGTGGAACTGACCGTCGCGACCGCGATCGCGGTGCCGAAGACACGCAAACTGGGCGGGCTCGCCGCGGCGCTGATGTTCCTCGGTGTCTTTCCCGCCAACGTGAAGCAGGCGCTGGACGCGAAGGGAAAGGAACGCGCCGTCGCCTGCGCGCGACTGCCGGTGCAGTGGCCGCTCGTCGCGTGGGCGTTGAAGGTTCGCGACAACGCCTGAGTCATTCGGCCGTCGGGACGCCGCGCAGCAGCTCGCGCAGGCCTTCGGCGTCCAAAAGGTCTTCCGGCCAGACCGTTCGATCGTGCTTCACGTAATGGAAGGCCGCGCGCACCGACGACGGGTCGACACCGCGCAAAGCCGCCCACGCCAGGCGATACGCGGTGAGCTGCACCGCCAGCGGCCGCAGTTTCTCGCCGTCGGGCACCGCGCCGGTCTTCCAGTCGACGACGGTCCAGGTGCCGTCCGGTTCCTGGAACACGGCGTCCATCCGGCCGCGCACGGTCACCCCGTCGAGATCGGTCGAGAACGGGACCTCGACGTCGACCGGCATCCGCGCCGCCCACGCGCTCGCCTCGAACGCCTCCTGCAGCGCGATGAGCTCGCTGTCGTCGGCCTCGCCCGCGTCGGCCGCGCCGGGCAGGTCGTCGATCTCGAACAGCCGCCCACCGCCGAACCGGTGCTCCAGCCAGCCGTGGAACGCCGTGCCGCGGCGCGCGAAAGTGTTGGGCGCCAAGGGAAGTGGCCGACGAAGGCGCCGCGCGAGGCCTTCCGCGTCCGACGCGAGCTCGACGAGCTGGCTCACCGAGAGATGATCGGGCAGTGTCACCTGCTGGACGTTCGCGACCGCGCGCGCCCGCTCCGCGAGCAGCACCTCCGTGTCGGTGATCCAGCCGTCCGGGTCGTCCTCTTCCTCGGCGGGCGCGTCGGGGTCGTCCGGGTCTTCGGCGTCGGACATCGCGGCCAGCACCAGTTCGACGCCGTTGGCAACCGGCTCGCGGCGCGCGCCGAGCGGGTCGACCGGCCACACCACCTTGCGTGAGTCCGTGACCAGCGGGTTCTCGTCATCCGGGTCGGGCTCGTCCGCCCATTCCGCGATCGCGCCGACGGACGTTTCCTCGAGCACCGCGAGGATTTCGGTCAGGAACACCGACGGCCCCTTCGGCCGGTTGCTCGTCTCGTTCCACCAATGCCCGGACACCAGCAGCGCCCGCTCGGACCGGGTCAGCGCGACGTAACAGAGCCGCCGCTCCTCCTCGGCCTCCCGCTCGGCGAAGCCTTCTTCGTGCAGCTCAAGGCCTTCGAGCACTTCCTTGCGGTCGTAGCCGTCCGCGACGCGAAGCTCGGGCAGGTCCTGCGCGTCGCCGCGCAGCACCGCGGGCAGCGCGGTGACCGTGCGCAGCCACGACGACGACCGCCGCTTGCTCGGGAACGTGTCCTGCACCAGATGCGGCACGGCCACGATCTCCCATTCGAGCCCCTTGGCCGAGTGCCCGGTCAGCACCTGCACCCGGTCTGGCACCACTTCGACCTCGCCGGGGGTGAGCCCGTCCTCCGCGTGCGCCGCGGTGTTCAGATAGTCCACAAAGGACAACAGGGTCGCCGTCGGCGAGGCTTCCGCGTAGTCGGTGACGACGTCCGCGAACGCGTCCAGGTGCACCCGCCCCGCCGCGCCCGGCCTCGCCAGCGACTCGACGTCCAGCAGCAGCGTCCGTTCGACGTCCGCGACGAGTTCGGGCAACGACTGGTCGAGCCGTCGCCGCAGCATCGACAATTCCCGGGCGATGCGCTGGATCCGCCGGAACCCGTCGGCCGAGTACTGCCCCGGGTGGCCGGGATCGTCGATCGCGTCGACCAGCCCGGCCTGCTCCGCGCGTTCGGTATAGAGCACGACCTCGTCCTTCGCGGCCTGCTGGCCGGGGTTGGACAGCTGGTTCGCGCGCCGCCACAGCGCGGCCAGATCGGCGGCCGCGAGCCGCCATCGCGCACCCGTCAGCAGCCGGGCGGCCGCCGTGCCCGCGAGCGGGTCGGCGAGCACGCGCAACGTGCTGACCAGGTCCGCGACCTCGGGTTCGTCGAGCAGCCCGCCGAGCCCGACCACCTCGACCGGCAGCCCGCGCGCCCGGAGTTCGGCCGCGATCGGCGCCATGTCGGCGCGGCGCCGCACGAGCACGGCGGCCGTCGGCGGCGTGCCGTGCTCCTCTTGGTACGCGTACCAGCGCTGGGCGAGCGCGTCGGCGACCCACACGCGTTCGGCGCGCACGTCCTTGAGCAACGCGCAGGCGATGTCGGCTGGCGGGGCGCCGTCACGCGCGCGCAGCCGTTCGACGCCGAGCCCCTTGGCGCGCAACGGTTCCGAGATCGCGTTGGCCAGCGTCAGTATCGCCGCCGGATTGCGGAAACTGGTCAGCAGCCCGTATTCGTGCGCCGGCAACAGCTTCCCGTCGACGCGCGGGAAGTCCGTGGTGAAGCGAGGCAGGTTGGCCGCGCTCGCGCCGCGCCAGCCGTAGATCGCCTGCGCCGGGTCGCCGACCGCGGTCACCGGCATCGGCGGCCGCTCCCCCATACCGAACAGCGACCGCAGCAGCACCCGCTGCGCGTGCCCGGTGTCCTGGTACTCGTCGAGCAGCACCGCGCCGTAACGGTCACGCTCACCCGTGACGACCTCGGGATGACTCGACGCGAGCTGCGCGGCCAGCGACATCTGGTCGGCGAAGTCGAGCGCGCCCTCCGCACGCTTGCGCTGGTGATAGCCCTCGACCAGCGGCAGCAGTTCGAGGCGGAACCGTTGCGCGGCAATGATTTCCGCCAGTTTCTGCGGCAACGCGGCACGCTGCCCCTTGGCACGCGGGGCGTTCTCGATGACCTGGCACAGCCACCGCGTGTAGTCAGCGAGCGGACCGACCTCGACCAGATGCTCGCCCAGTTCCCCGGCGAGCGCGATCACCTGGGCGGTGACCGACGACGGCACCCGATCGGTGTCGAGATCATGGTCCCAAGTGGACACCACACGGTGCGCCAGCTGCCAGGACGCGGTCTCGGACAGCAGCCGCACACCGGGCTGAACCGGCAGCCGGAGCCCGTGCTCGCCGAGCAGGCGCCCCGCGTAGGCGTGATAGGTGAGGACGGTCGGCTCACCGGCGAGCACGGCGGCCAGCCGCGTGCCGCCGGGGTCGATCCGCTGCAGAAGTCCTGATCCCGCAAGTCTTTTCAACCGCGCGCGCACGCGCTCGGCGAGCTGCCGAGCGGCCTTGCGGGTGAAGGTCAGGCCGAGTACGCGCTCGGGCGTGACGATCCCGTTGGCCACCAGCCAGACCACGCGCGCGGCCATCGTCTCGGTCTTGCCTGCGCCGGCGCCGGCGACGACCAGAGCCGGTTCGACGGGCGCGGCGATCACGTCCGACTGCTCTGGCGTCGGCCGGTGCAGGCCGAGCGCTTCGGCGATGTCGGCGGGTGAGACCCACCCCGTGGTGCGCACTACTCGGTCACCTGCCGCCCCTCGGGACGCAGCGGGCACGAGCCGCGCGCCGGGCACCGGTCGCACTCGGAGTTCTCGTTCGCCTCGTAGCCTGGCCCGGCCGCGTCGGCGGCCGCCTTGTGCACGAGCTCAAGCCACTGGCCGCCGCCCTCGGGCGTCATCGGTGGCTGATCCCGTTGCGTGGAACCGGTTTTGTTGTTGGCCTTGGCCACGTAGACGAGCTTCGCGCCACCCGGCTCGGTCTTGCCGTCGAACGCGCCGAGCAGCACGGCCAGCTGATACGCGGCGAGCTGCGGATGCAGTTCGGCGTCCGCGGCGGTCACCGGCACCTTGCCGGTCTTGATGTCGACGATCACCGGGCGCCCTTCGGCGTCCACCTCGACCCGGTCGACCCGGCCGCGCAGCAGCACCCGCGTCTCACTGTCCCCCTGGGGCAGCTCGACTTCGATGTCCTGCTCGACACCGGCTTCCTTGAGCTCGGCGCGGCTTTGGCGCAGCCACGCGATGAAATTGCGCAGCATCTGCTCGACGCGACGCCGTTCCCTGCGGGAGAACCACGGCGCGCCCGCGTCCACTTTGGCCCATGCCTCGTCGAGCGCGGTCTTGAGCTGCTCGTCGTCGAGCCCGCCGGCGGCGGCCTGTGCGAGCCCGTGCACCAGCGTGCCGGTGACGGCCGCGAGCTGCGCGGGATCGCTGCCGCCATGCCGTTCGATGAGCCAGCGCAACGGGCACCGCGTCAGGATGTCCACAGTGGACGGCGAGATCTTGACCAGGTCCCCGGGGCCGTGCAAGGGCTGATCGGTCGACGGTTCGGCGAGCCCGTACCAGGTGCCGGGGTGTGCGCCGGGCACACCCGCCGCGGCGAGTTTCGCCAGCTGGCGCGCGGCGCGGTCACGGCGCACCGGCTCCGACTCGTCGTCGCAGACGACCCGGCGCAGCTCGCCGACCAGCTCGGCCAGCACCAGTGAACGGCCGGGTGGCTTGGTGCGCGTGTCCTTGGTTTCGTCGCCTATCTCTTCCAGCTCGTCGAGGAATCGCGACGGCTGCTCGTCCTCCCCGGCGACCGCGCTCACCAGCAGCGTCCGACTGGCGCGGCTCGCCGCGACGTAGAACAAGCGCCGTTCCTCGGCGAGGATCGGCGCGATCATCGACGCCTTGTCGTCCACTCCGGACAGCAGGTCGACGAGTCTTTCCACGCCCAGCAGGGATCCACGCAGCCGAAGGTCCGGCCAGCTGCCTTCCTGCACACCGGCGACGGACACGACCGTCCATTCGCGACCGGCGGCGCCGTGTGCGGTCAGCAGCGACACACCCTCGCCTCGCGCCGCGCGCGGCGCGAGGCTGTCACCCGCGATGTGTTGCGAGCCAAGGTATTCCGCGAACGCCGCGACGCTCGACTTCGGCAGCCTGTCGGCGTAACGCCCGGCCGCGTCGAACAACGCGACGATCGCGTCGAGGTCCCGGTCCGCCTGCATGCCGAGCGAGCCGCCACGTTCCGTGAGCCGGGTCAGCCGGGACTCCAGCCCGCTCGCCTGCCACAGCTCCCACAGCACCTGCTCGACACCGGCGCCCGAGCGCACCGACTTGTGCGCCGCGTGCAGCAGCCCGCCGACGCGGCGAACAGGCACCGCCTCGGCGTCACCAAGACCCGCGAGGATGTCGTTGCCCCGCAACACTTCCACCAGCAGCTCGTCGCTCGACCGCTGACCGCCGCCCGCGGTCTCCAGCCGCCTGAGGCCACGCCGCAGCCGCCGCAACGCGAGCGGGTCGGCGCCGCCCAGTGGCGACGAAAGCAGCAGTTCGGCGAGGTCGACGTCCAGCAGCTCGGGGTTGGCCGCGAGCCGCAACGCGATCAGCAGCGGGCGGACAGCGGGCTGCTTCGCGAGCGGGAGCTCTTCCATCGCCGAGCCGATCGGCACGCCTGCCGCACGCAAGGCACGTTGCAGCACCAGGAAAGTACGCGCGGGTGACCGGACGAGCACGGCCATCTCCGACCACGGCACCCCGTCGATGAGATGCGCGCGCCGTAGCTGGTCGGCGATCCAGCTCGCCTCGGCGGCTGGCGTCGGCATCAGCCTGATCTTGACCTGCCCCGGCGGCGCGCCGGGCTTGGTGGTGAACCGGCGATGCCTGCCGACGCCGGTCAGCGTGCCGGTGAGCCGCGAGACGGCGGCGTGCACATTGCCGCCGAGCCGGTGGCTGGTCATCAGCCGGACCGTGCGGTCGCCGGTCTGGTCGTCCATGGTCAGCAGCGACGGATCCGCGCCGCGGAACGAGAACACGGACTGGTCGGGGTCGCCTGCGACGACGAACTCACCGGCGGTGGAGCCGACCGTGCGCAGCAGCCGGAACTGCAGCGGGTCGAGATGCTGGGCGTCGTCGACGAACAGGTGCCGCACGCGGGCTTGTTCGCGTTCCATCAGCTCGTGGTCTTCCTCGAGCGCGACCAGCGCCGACGCGACCAGCTCGGCGGCGTCCATCGCGGGCGCGCTGGGCAGGCCTAGCGCGTTGCCGCCGCCAGCGGAGAGCAGGGTGACCTCTTCGTACTGGCGCCAGAACTTCCCGGCGGCCACCCACTCCGGGCGCTGCTGCTGGCGGCCGAGCTTGATCAGGTCTTCCGGCCCGAGCCCGCGCTCGGCGGCACGCAGCAGCAGGTCACGCAGCTCCTCGGCGAAACCGGGCACGGCCAGCGCGGGCTGAAGCGTCTCCGGCCAGTCCGGCGCGCCGTTCTCGAGATCGCCGACGAGCAGTTCACGCACGACGACGTCCTGCTCGGCGCCGGACAGCAGCCGGGGCGTCGGCAGCCCGTCGGCCTGCGCCTGCTGCCGCAGCAACGCGAACGCGTACGAGTGCACGGTGCGCACGATGGGTTCACGGATCGTGTGCTCGGTGGTCACCATCCGCGTGATCTGCGCGCGCAACGACTCCGCCGCGCGCCGCGACGCCGTCAGCAGCAGCAGGCTCTCCGGATCGGCGCCCGCCGCGATCCGCGCGGCCGCCGCCGCCGCGAGCAACGTCGTCTTACCGGTGCCAGGGCCGCCCAGCACCCGCTTGTAGCCGTCGGGTCCGGCCAGCACCCGGCGCGCCTGCTCGTCCCAGACGAGCTCACGACGCGCACCGGCGGGCACGCGGACGAGCCGCGCCCCCGCCTGAACCGTCGATCCGCGCATCCTTGGATGGAACCATGCCCACCCGCCCGGCCCGCGCGCGCCACACGGCAAAGTGTGAATATGGACGACGAGCTGCACGAACGCGTGCGCACGGTCATCTTGTCCGTCCCGGCGGGCAAAGTGGCCACATACGGTGACATCGCCGACGCCTCAGGTGCCCCTTCACCCCGCCTGATCGGCCGAATCCTCGCCGAGGACGGCCACGACCTGCCGTGGCACCGCATCCTCCGCGCGAACGGCACGCCTGCGCCGCATCTGGCGCACGAGCAGCTGGAACTACTGCGCGCCGAAGGGGTCTTGGCGCACGACCAACGGGTTGACCTGCGGGTTTACCGATGGAAGACGGAGGAGCCGGAAGGCGGGCTCTGGTAGAGGCTCGTGAGTGTTCTAACCGTCGGGAACACTCACGACCCCAACGCGGAGGCGAGCAGCTTCACCAGGGCGCCTAGGCGCTGGCGCTCAGGTTGCAAGGTCGTGATGCCCAGCTCGGCCAGTGGAGCCGCCGTGACCGGGCCGACGCACGCGCAGACGACGTCCCCGCGCAAGGCGTCCACGAGCGCGTCCAACCGGCCCGAGTCGCGCGCCAGCGTGAGCAGGTTCTTCGCCGCGGGCGCACTCGTGAACGCCAAAGCGCCCACCTCGCCCGAAAGAACGCCTTCGATCAGCTGACGCGCGGGCGAGAGGTCTTCCGGCCAGAGCCAGCGGTATGGCTGGGCCTCGATGACCGACGCGCCCGCGTCGAGCAGCTGCCCGGTGAACTCCGGCAGCGGGCCGCCGTGCAGCTGGACCGCCACCCGCGCGCCGGAAACGCCCGTGGCGACCAGGCCGGAGAACAGCTCCGCGTTCGTCTCGGACGCGGCCGACCAGTGCTCGGTCAGGCCGCGGCCACGGACCGCGCCGACCGCTTTCGGGCCGCGCGTGAAGATCCGGGAACGGCCGAGCACCGGGACGAGCTCCATGCCCCAGCCGTCCGCCGCGTCGGCCCAGCCTCGAAAGCCCGCGCCGGTCGTGATGACCGTGAAGTCGACGCCGGACAGCACGTCGGCGGTGGCCGCGCGCAGCAGCGTGTCGTCGGGCAGCGGGACGATGCGAATGGTCGGGGCGTGCCAGACGGACGCGCCCTTGCGTTCGAGCGCGGCGATGAACTCGTCCGCCCGTCGCTCGGCGGTGATGCCGATCGTGACTCCGGTGAGCTCAGCCATATAACGTGCCCATCTCCCTGATCGCCAGCGCGACCTCGTCCCGCAGTTCGGCAGGCTCCAACACTCGCAGATGCCCGCCGAAGCGCAGCAGCTCGCCCAGCGCTGGTTCGCCGTTCTCGACCGGCAGGTCGACGAGCAGCCAGCCGTCGGCGTCCGGCTCACGCGAAGCCCGCGCCTCGCGGACGGCGCGTTCGCCGACCGCACCGCAGTAGAACCCGGCCAGCGCCTGCGCGCGCGGTGACATGTGGACCAGCGCCACGCGCGGGAACATCCGGCGCTCGAACTGTTCGGACCATTCTCGCCAGGTCGAGGCCAGATCGAAGTCGGCTGGACGCTCGAAAACGTCCATTTCCTCGACCTCGAGGATCCGTGACGCGCGATACATGCGATCGCTGCCTTCGCAGCGGCCCGCGAGATACCAGTTGCCCGCCTTCAGGATCAGGCCCAGCGGCATCAGCGTGCGGTCGACGACACGCTGGCCCCACTTCTCGTAGCGGATGCGCAACAGTCTGCTCTGCCAGACGGCTTCGGCGATTTCGGACAGATGCGGCAGGCTTTCGATACCGCGATGCCAGCCGGGCACGTCCAGGTAGAAGCGCTCGGCGACCTTGCCTGCGCGGCTGCGCAGCTCGGCCGGCAGCGCAGCGTAGAGCTTGAGCTGGGCGGCCGCGAGGACCGTGCCGAGGCCCAGTTCGGCCGCCGCGACCGGGAGACCTGCCAGCGAAAGCGATTGCGCCTCCTCCTCGGTCATCCCGGTCAGGCGCGTGCGGTAGCCGTCGACGAGCTGGTAGCCACCAGTGCGGCCGCGATCGGCGTAGACCGGCACGCCCGAGGCGGACAGCGCGTCGATGTCGCGGTAGATCGTGCGGACGGACACCTCGAGCTCCGCCGCCAGCTCGTCGGCGGTCATCCGGCCGCGGTTCTGCAGCAGGAGAAGGATCGAAAGCAGCCTGCTCGCTCGCATGACCTCATTCTCGCAGTAAAACCTGACACAAGCTGACAGGTATGCCAGGCACAGTGGTCCCCATGAACACATTCACCCCGAAGAACTGGGACGAAAAGATCGTCAGCGGGACCGAAGGCGCCCCGAGGGTGGCGCACGCGCACGTCACGTTCGCCTACTCGGGCGTCATCGAGGGCGAATCCGTGTGCGACTACCTGCTCTTCTACCCCGGCGAGGGCTTCGACGGCCGGGGCACGACCTCGCCGGGCCTCGAACGCATCGAGGGCACCGTGGACGGTCGCGAGGGCAGCTTCGTCATCCGGCACGAGGTAGGTTTCGACCTCGAAGGCGTCCACGGCAGCTGGACGGTCGTGCCCGGCTCCGGCACCGGCGAACTCGCCGGGCTGAGCGGCGGCGGCGAAGCGTCCGGCTCGATGGGGTCGCAGACGATGTCCTACACGTTCGAGTACTCGCTGTAGGTCGCGTTTCTCGGATCCGGTGCGTGAAAGTCGTGATCCAGGTTGTTCCTGGCGGTGCCGCGGGATCACCCTCGTACCGGGTTGTACTCGAGTGATGCCGCGGTGCCGCCAGGGACGGCTTGGGCGCGGCTATCGCGTGCCCAAGCCGAGAAACGCGACCTAAGGAGTGGCCGAGGTGCTGGAAGTGGATCGCGCGCAGGTCATGGCGTACCGGATCGCGGCGCAGGGCCTGCACCGCGGCGAAAAGGACGCGGCGAAGCTCGCCGTGTTCGACCTCGGCGTGCAGGACAGCAGCCGCGACACGGCGTTGCACGCGCTCGTCGCGCGGCTCGCGGCGCCGATCACCGGCGAGTCGTTCACCCAGGACGAGCGGTTCGCGCTGGTGTGGTCGCACCGGGGCGCGCAGCACTTCCACCGCCGCGAGGACCTGGCCGAGCTGACGCGGTCGCTCGTGCCGATCGACGAGGCCGACGCGATGGCCAGGATGGGCTGGAACCGCAAGATGGTCGAGGCGGCGGCGATCCCGGCGATGGAGACGCTGTTCATCGCCGCCCGCGCGATGCGCAAGGCCGTCCCGAAGCCGACGTCGAAGGGCGACGCGAGCACGGCCGTCACCAAGCTGGTCCCGGAAGGCCTCACCTACTACTGCCGAGGCTGCCAGGTGGTGCACATCCTGGAGCAGCTGTTCCGGATCTCCTCACTGCACGGCGGCATCCGCCTGGAACCGGACGCGACGCCCGCCGTCCTCGCGCCGCTCGAAGGCCGCAAGCCGGTGAGCACCAGGCCTGACCTCGCGGCCGCGACCGCCGTCGTGCGCCGTTACCTGCATGTCAACGGCCCGGGCACGCGCGCCGACGCGGCCGGGTTCGCGGGCACGACCGCGGGCACCGTGAAAAGCACCTGGCCGGACGACCTGACCGAGGTCCGGGTGGAGGGCAAGCCCGCTTTCCTGCCCCAGGAACGCGTTTCCGAGCTGGAAAACCCGCCGGAACCGGATCTCGTGCGGCTGCTGCCCTCGTGGGATCCGCTGCTGCAGGCGCGGGACCGGGCGATATTGGTGCCGGACCGGGCGCGGCAGAAGGAGGTCTGGCGGATGCTCGGCAACCCCGGCGTCGTGCTGGCCGACGGCGAGATCGCGGGCACCTGGCGCGCGAAAGCGGCCGGGCGGAAGCGTCTCGACTTCGACCTCAGTCCTTTCGAGACACTCCCGCCCGCCGCTCGCGAAGCCGCAGCCGAGGAATCCGAGCGGATCGCCACCGCCCGCGGTTTCGCGGACGTCCGAGTCGCTTGGTCGTGAGCGTTGCATGACGGTGGGGCTCAGCGCCTCCGTTGAGGGTGGCGCTGCGCGACGGATGGGCAGTGAAGCGAGGGGCCGTTGGGTGCGTCCAACGCACTCGGGGGCACCCTCGCTTCACGATGGGGCTCAGGCAAAGGGTGGTGAGTGTTGCCGACGGCCCTTGCGCGAAGGGCAGCAGAGGTTCCATTCGCCCACAAGCGTCGCCCCGGACTCCCGGGTCGTGAGTGGCACGGCCGGTTCTAACCGGCCAAAACACTCACGACCCCAAAGCCACGGCCGAGCCGTCTAGAAGGCCGCTACCCCGTCCGGCGTGCCCAACCCGGTCGGGGCGTCGTAGCCCGGCTTGGCGACGCACAGGTAGTCGCCGCCGCACTTGTCGCCGTTGAACCGCGGGTCGTTGTTGCCGGTGACGACATCGAAGAAGCCCGTCCGGCCGTACAGGTCACCCGGCTTGCCGAGGTGCCCGGTCCGGCCGTAGAGCCCGGCGACGAACGGCGCCGACGCGCTGGTGCCGTCGACGGTGATCCAGCCACCCACGTCGGTGACGTAGAGCGCGAGCGTTTCAGCGACCGCCGCGACGTCCGCGACCGTTCGCTTGCCGCAGTTCTTGTCCTTCTGCCAACGCGGTTTCGCGACATACGCCGAGCAACCGCTGCCGCTGCCCTGCCACACGGTCTCCGACCAGCCGCGGGCCGTGCCCTCGTCACGCGTCAGCGTTGTCCCGCCGACGGCCACGACCGAACTCAGCACCGCCGGGTAGCTCGCCGCGGTGAATCCGCTGTCGCCCGAGGACGCGACGATCGTCGCGCCGGCGTGCGTGTAGCTCTTCGAAAGCGCCAGCGCGGCTCCGGTTTCCCTGGCGCCGTAGCTGTTCGACACGACCTTCGCACCGAGACGCACGGCCGTCTCCTCGGTCGCCGCCATGTTCTCCAGCGAGGGGTTGTCCGCCTCCACCACCAAGATCCGGCAGGACGGGCAGGCTGCCGACACCATCGAGACGTCCAAAGTGGACTCGATCGCCCAGCCGGACTGGAACGCGGGCAACGGCGTCGCGTCGCCGCGCTGGTTGACCTTGCGGAAGCAGCCGTTGGCTGTCGTGCACGCGGGCAGGCCGAACTGCGCGCGGTAGGTGTTGAGGTCCGACTCCAGATTCGGTGCGTCGTAAGCGATCGAGATCGCGACCAGCGTGTCGGCGCCGCCACCCGCCGGAAGCCGGTACGCCGCGGCGAGATCGGTGGCTCCCCAGCCGGACGGCACGTCGGCGAGACCGCGCACGGCCGGCGTGTACGAAGTCAAGCAGCGCACATAGCCAGGCTTGTCGTCGGGACAGGCCACACGCTGGCCGGGCTCGGCCGTCGCGGTGCCCGCAACCGCCGTCAACCCCGCGGCCACCGCGAAGAAGGCACAAAGAACACGTCTCATGATTCCCCCTGTTTTCAGCGCGCGACCTGGAAGGCGCGCGTGATGGTTTCGGTGATGGCGCCGCCCGCCGCGTCCTGCGCGGTCACGCGCAGCGAGACGTACCCGCTCCCGAAATTCGGGAACGACGCGGTGAAAGCGGCGCGGAACTTCCCGTCGCCCTGCCCGGTCACGGCCGCGTCCGTCCAGGTCGCCCCGTCGTCGAGGGAGAACTGCGTGGTCACGCCGGTGATCGCGCTCGCGGCGGCCTGCTGCAGATGCCCGACGGTGAGGTCGACGTACTGCGGCCCGCCGTAGGTGTACCCGGCAGGGAGCAGCTCCCCGACCGAATAACCCAGTGTCAGCAACGGTTCCACCGCACACGCCCGGTCCTGTGTGTACCGCTGGCAGACGAACGCGCCGGGCAGCGTCGCGCCTTCGACGTGCTGGGACTTCCACGTCCACTCGGTGTGCGAGGCCGTGGCGAGCGTGAACATCGGCCCGGCACGGCTCGCGTCGAGGCTGAGCTTGAACGTCGACGGGTTCGGGTCGACGGCCTGGTCCAGCTCCAGCGCCCAGGAGGTGCTCTGGTCACCCTTGGCGATCTCGGTCCCGTTCTGGGTCAGCGTGTACTGCCCGGCGACCTTGTCCTGAGCCCCGCGGGAGAAGCCGGGACCGCGATGCCCAGGCTGATTGTCACCGAACGGGATGAGATTGACCTTGAGCTGATCACCCGCACGCCGCGCGGGCGGGACCGTTCGGACCGAACTGTCGTCCGGGGCGACCAGGCTGACCGCGCCGGTCGGATGCAGCGGGTACTTGTTCCAGTCCTCGGTGACCGTTTGGCCCGCGGTGTAGTAGTGGCTCGGCTCCTCTTGCGTGTCACGCGGGTTCAGGAAGCCACCATCGAATTCCGAGTACCTGGAGAAGAACCCGAACCAGCGCAGATCCGGCGCCGCCGAAACGTACTCGGTCTGCCGGATCGGGGTCACGACCTGCTGGGTCGGCCCGCCGCCGCCCTCCTTCTGGAAGGTGAACGTCGGCGCGCGCAGCCGCAGGCCGACCGTCTGGTGGTCCGAGTAGTAGCTGGCCTTGACGGTCGTGACGTCCTTGTCCGTCACGACATAACGCTGCTGCGGGATGAACCCGTGCGTCGGCTTCATCAGGTAGTACTCGTACGCGGGACCCGGCGGCGAGACGAGCCTGGTCTGCGCGTAGCTCTGCAGCTCTCCGATCTTGACCTTCGGCGACGGCGAGACCCACACCGGGACACCCGGCGCGGTGTCCATTCCCAGCGACCAGCCACGGCCGATCGTCGCGGCGCGCCGGTAGAAGAAGCCGTTGTTGGACAACAGCGACGGCCTCGGGGTCACCCATTCGACCTTGCTGGTCGCCCGCGACGCGTCCATCCGGACGGTCACGTCCTTGTTCACGGTGATCTCGGGCTGCGCGACGACGTAGTCGCCGGTTTCGTTGTTCTCGGCATCGCTGGTGTAGTGGATCGCCAGCGCGCTGTAGTGGCCTTCGGGCACGCTGAAAGCCACTTTGCCGTTGAAAAGCCGGCCGACCTCTTCCTCGTAGTCGAGCAGATCGCCGTTGTCGACGTTGTAGAGGAACACCGAGGTTCCGTTGGCGGGCTTGCCATCCGGACCGTTCGCGGCGAACGTGAGCGTCCGCATCACCGAAGACGTCTTGACCTTGGGCGCCGCCGCGCCTGGCAGCCGCAGCGCGCCCGCCGCGAACAGGCCTTGCCCGCCGAAACTGCCGCGTGCCTTGTCTTCGGCGTATTGCTTGGCGAGCGCGGCGCCGAACGCCTTGGCCGCGTCGGCGTCCATGCTCGCCCTGCCTTCGACCGGCACCCGGCCGTCCCGCTCGGCCTTGGCCAGCGCGTGGACGTCGAACAGGCTCATGTCGAGGCCGTTGCCCAGGTACGGCAACGCGATCGCCGGGATCTCGAATGACTTCCCGCCGAGCTTGAGGTGGACGAACGAGCGGGCGATGCCCTTGTCCACGGCGGGTCTGACCTCGGTGAACTCCGTTCCGTCCGGCGAAGTGTGGATCACCACCCGGTCACCGGTGACCAGCAGGACGGTGTCGGATGGTGGCGCATCGGGTTCGGCGATCGCCTGCGCCGCCGTGAGCATGGCCGCACCGGCGGCGATCGCGGAAAGAACGGAGAGAGACTTACGCACAAATACCTCCCAGAATTGGCGCTAGGACAGGACTTTGTAGGCGCGCGTGACGGTTTCCTCGATCGCCCCGCCCGCCGCGTCGGCCGCGGTCACCTTCAGCGAGACATGACCGCCGTTGAAGCCGGGGAACGACGCCGCGAACGCCGCGGTGAACTTGCCTTCGCCGCGCGCGGTGGTCGCCGCGTCCTGCCAGGTCGCCCCGTCGTCGAGCGAGAACTGGACGGTCGCGCCCGTGATCGGGCTCGCCGACGCCGACTGCAGGTGCCCGACGGTCAGGTCGAGGCTCTGCGGCCCGTTCGGCACCCGGCCGTCGACGCCGAGCCCGCCGACCGCGTACCCCAGCGTCAGCAACGGTTCCGCCGCGCAGGCGCGGCTCGGCGGCTGCCCCTTGGGTGACGTGCAGACGAGCGAGCCGGGCAGCGTCGCGCCCTCGACGTGCTTCGACGGCCACGTCCATTCGGTGCGCGTATCGGTGGAAAGCGCGTAGTTCGGCCCGTATCGGTAGGCGTCGAGAGTGAGCTTGAGCGTCGACGGCTTGGGATCGAGGTTCTGGTCGAACCGCAGGTCGACGCCGCGGGCGGCGTTCTCTTCGACGATCGTCGTGCCGTCCTGGGTCAGCCGGTACGAGCCGCCGATCCCGTCGCGGGGCTCGCCGTAGAAGCCCATCCCGGTGTGCCCCGGCTGGTTGTCGCTGAACGGCGTGAGCTCGACCCGGAGCAGGTCGCCGTCCCTGGTCACCGGCGCGATCGTGAAGTTCGAGCTGTCGTCGACCAGGCTGAACGCGCCCGCCGGATGCAACGGGAACTTGTTCCAGTCCTCGGTCAGCGTCTGCCCTGCCCGGTAGTAGTGCCATGACTCGTACTGCCCGCCGTACCAGGCCTGGAACCCGCCGGAGCCGGTCACGCTGTACTTGGCGAGTCCGCCGAACCAGCCGAGATCGGTCCCGGTCGAGACGTATTCGGTCTGTTTCCTCGGCAGCGTGATCGGGTGACTGCCCCCGCCGCCGCCCTCCTTCTGGAACGGGTACATGCCCGCTCGCTGCCGGATCCCGGTCAGACCGAATTCCGAGTAGTAGCTGGCGTTCACGGTCGCGAGATCACTCGCCTTGACCACGTACCGCTGCTGCGGGATGACACCGATGGCGGCCTTCTGCAGCTGGTACTCGTACGGCACACCGGGCGCGGGCGCGGAGATCAGCCTGCTGTGCGGGTACGTCTGAAGCTCGCCGACCCGCACGGGCCTGGCGCTCGGCGCGACCCAGATCGGCGCGGGGCCCGCGCTCACGTCGACGACCTGGCCGGTGCCGACCCGCGCCGCCCGGCGGAAGTAGAACCCGTTATCGGCAGGCAGTGACGGCCGTGGCGTCACCCAGTCGACCTTGCTGGTCGCGCGCGGCGCGTCCACACGAACGGTCGTGTCGGCGGTGACGGCGAACTCTGGCTGGCTCACGAACCGGACGCCGGTGACGTTGTCGTCCGCGTCGGTGCTGATGAACAGGCCCAACGCGCTGTAGTGCCCGTCCGGCGCGCTGAACTTCGCGGTACCGCCGTCGAAGTAGTTGACCTGCTCGTCGAAGTCGAGCAGACCGGCGTTGTCGACGTTGTAGAGGAACGCGACGCCCTCGTTCGCGGGCTTGCCATCGGGCCCCTGCGCGTCGAGGGAGACCGTTCGCATGGGCGACTTCACCTCGGCCCGCTGCGGCGCCTTACCGGCGAACAGGCCCTGCCCGCCGAAGCTGCCACGCGCACGGTCCTCGGCGTACTGCTTCGCCAGCGCCTTGCCGAACTCCTTGGCCGCTTTGGCGTCGGCCGTCGTCGGCCGGGTGTGGATGTCGAAGTCGGCGAGGTTCAGCCCCCGGCCGAGATACGGCAGCGCGGTCGCGGGCACCTCGAACGCCCTGCCCCCGAGCCGCAGGTGGACGAGCGTCGCGGCGACCCCCTTGGCGGCCGCGGGCCGCACCTCGGTGAGCTCCCTGCCGTCCGGCGCCGTGCGGAGCACGACCTCGTCTCCGGTGGGCAGCAGGACCGTGTTCGCGGGCGGGCCGGGATCGGCGACCGCCTGCGGGGCCGCGAAGACGGCGATCCCCACTGTGACCAGGGACAAAAGTTTTCGCACTGGCTCCTCCGATGGTGAGTAGGCACCGATATATAGGCCTGGGGCCTGTAAATCGGTTGCCTCGTCATCGGAAGTTGGGCCGTTCGGCCCAGTGCTACGCGACTTGTGCGCGCCTGACCGAGTGGTAGCGGCGGAGGACCAAATCGGCGATCAGGTCGTGGTCGCCCAGCGGCTCGGCGACCACCGCGGCGCCGGACTCGGCGACGCGACGCTGGAACAGTCCGGGCGCCAGCAGCCACGAAGCCACGGCGACACGGCCGGGCAGCGCGGCGACGACATCGGCGACCGACGGCTCGGCCGTGGCGGCGAAACCGACGCGCACGGGCACGCCGAGCCGTACGGCCAGCGCGTGCGCGGCCGCGTCGACGTCGGCCAGCGCACGAGGGTCGCTGGAGCCGGCCGCGGCGAGCACCACCGAGTCGCCGGGCTCGTACCCGGCCTCGACCAGCCGCGCGCGCAGGACCTCGATCAGCTCGGGCGCGGGCCCGAACGACCGCGCGATGGTCACATCCGGGTGCCCGCTCGCCTCGACCTGGGCGGGGACATCGGTGCGCACGTGATACCCGGCCGCCAGGAACGCGGGCACGACCACGGCCTGCCCGCGCACCGAGCGCAGCACGGTCGTCACGTCGGGGGCCCGCACGTCCGCGTAGGCCACCCGCACCTCGACACCGTGCGCGCGCACGCGGGCGGCGAGCCGTTCGGTCATCTCGGCACCGGCCGGATCGCGCGTGCCGTGCGCGGCGAGGATGATCACAGTGCCGCCTCGACGGCCAGGCGGTAACCCCGCTTCACCACGGTCTGCACCATTTTTCCCTCTCCCAACGAAGTCCTGAGCCGCCCGATGGCCGTCTCGACCGCGTGCTCCTCACCGCCGGACGGCAGCGCCGAGGTCAGCTCACGCCGCGAGATGACCCGGCCGGGCTCGGCGGCGAGCACCCGCAGCAACGCCATCGGCGCCGGTGCGACGTCACACCACTGACCGTCCACAATGGCCGCTTGACCGCGCAGCTCGATACATCGCCCTGCCACCTGCAGCCGCGGCGACCGGGCTTCCAAAGCCTGCGAAACCGTCCGTGCCAGCGCGCCGATCCTCGCGCGCGCCGGCTGCACGGTCGGGATGCCCAGCGCCGCGAGCGGGGCCGCGGTGATCGGGCCCACGCAGGCGACGACGATCCGGTGGGTCAGCGAATCGACAACGCCCGGCAGCCGCGCGGTCCGCTTCGCGAAGGCCAGCATGCTCGCGGCGGCGGGCGCGCTGGTGAACGGCATCGCGTCGATCGAGCCGTCGAGCACCGCGTCGAGCAGCCTGTCCAGCGGCCCTGGATCGGCGGGTCCGACCCAGCGGTAGACCGGGATCTCGATCACTTCGGCGCCCGCGTCACGCAGCGAGTCCACGAAATAGGGCAACGGTTCCCCGTGCAGCTGGACCGCGATGCGCTGACCGTCCACTCCGGACGCGAGCAGGTGCTGCAGTAGTTCGGCGTTGCTCTCCGAGGCGGGCGAGTAGTCCTCCGACAGGCCTGCCGCGCGGATGGCCCCCTTGGCCTTGGGGCCCCGCGCGAGCACCGCCGCCTTGCCGAGCCGGTCGAGCAGCGCCTCGCCGATGCCCCAGCCCTCCGCTGCCTCGATCCAGCCGCGGAACCCGATCCCGGTGGTCGCGACGACGACGTCCAGCCGCTCGTCGAGCAGGCGGGCGGTCGAGGCATGCAGCTCGGTGTCGTCGGAGAGCGGGACGATCCGGATCGCCGGTCCATATCGGACGGTCGCACCCTTGCGTACCAGCAGCGCGCCCCGCCGCGCACCCCGGCGGCCCCCCGGGTTGACCCCCCCCGACCCCCCCCCCCGCCCTCCCGAACCCCCCCCGGCCCACGGCCCCCACCAGCCCCACCCTGATCGCGCGGTCGTAC
>NZ_JBHWEB010000036.1:0-16965 GCF_042734395.1 Amycolatopsis sp. NPDC059657
CAAATCCTCCACGGTCACTCATTCGTGGCCAGGCCTGACGCGGGCCAAGGTCGCCCAGCACGGCATGACACCTTTGCCCTTCCGCCCAATAACCGCCCGCAACACTCACGAGTCCTTTGAGCTCAGAAGAGGCCTTTGCTCGAGCGCTTCTCCAGCTCGCCGGCGTACGCGGAGACCCGCGTGTAGACGCCGGGGTTGCCGGGCCGCGCGCAGCCCACGCCCCACGAGACGATGCCGATCAGGACCTTGCCGACGACCAGCGGGCCGCCGGAATCGCCCTGGCAGGCGTCCTTGCCGCCCTGCGCGTACCCGGCGCAGACCATGGTCGACGCGTCGTAGTTGGCGTAGGAGGCCTTGCAGCTCGCGTCGCTGATGATCGGGACGTCGACGCTGCGCAGCACGTCCGAGCGGTCGCCGTTGTCCTTCAGGCGTCCCCAGCCGAGCACGGTGGCCATGGTGTTCTCGGTGTAGTACCTGGCGGTCTGGGTGACCTGCGCGGTCTCGTAGCGCAGGCGGCTCTGCGTGGTCAGCACGGCGATGTCGCCGCCCGTGCCCGGATCGGTGTAGTCCGGATTCACCCAGATGTCCGATACGGCCGAAACCGTGCCGTCCTTGACACGCTTGTCCTGCCTGCCGGCGACGACCCGCAGGTTCGCCTTCGGCACGGCCTTGGCGCAGTGCGCGGCCGTCGCCACCGAGTTCTCCCCGATCAGCACCGCGCCGCAGAACTGGCTGCCGTTCTCGTCCGTGAGGAACACCGCGAACGGGTACTGCGCGACCGCGACGGGCTGACCACCCACGATGCCGGGCTGACCGGCCGTCTCCGGGGTGGCGGACGCGACCGGCACGGCCACGGCGGCGGCGAGCAGCGCCCCGGCGACCAAGAGCAGGTTGCGGCGAGACTTGGCTGGCATCGTTGGTTTCCCTTCGGGGCGGAATGACTCCGGTGTGTACACGGTCAGTCGTCAATACCCTAAACGGAGCAGGCCCGATACGGTGTCGCTGAATCGGGTGGACTACGCGGTCACGGTCCGCTTCTGACAAGCTGGGCCGTGTGCGACTCCGAGTGTGCGTGCTGCTGATCGCGGCCATGGGACTCGCCGGCTGTGGTTCGCCAGCCACCGAGGCTCCCCAGCCGGTGCCCGCACCCTCCCCGCTCGCCGCTCCGGCGAGCCCGGCCGCCGCCCCCACCTCCGCCGCACCCGAGCCGCACTGGAAGGTCGGCGCGCGGCCACTGCCCCGGCGCCCCGACGGCCTCGGCCAGGTGCTGCCGACCCCTCCGGAGCTGGCCGACCGCGCGCTGCCCACCGAGGACTTCCTGCCGCCGCCCGCCGGGGACCGCTACGCGTCGACCGTCGCCGCAGTGCCCGCCGATGTGCTCGAACGCAGCACCTGGCAGCCCGCGTGCCCGGTCGCGTCGACGGCGCTGCGCTACCTGACCATGTCGTTCTGGGGTTTCGACGGGCGCACGCACACCGGCGAGATGATCGTCAACGCGAGCGCGGCCGACGGCGTGACCAAGGTGTTCGGCCAGCTGTTCGCCCAGCGCTTCCCGCTGGAGGAGATGCGCGTCACCAGGCCGGACGAGCTCACCGCCGCGCCGACCGGCGACGGCAACTCGACCAGCGCGTTCGTCTGCCGCCCGGCGCGCGGGCTGGCGAACTGGTCGGCGCACGCGTCGGGGCTGGCGGTGGACATCAACCCGTTCTGCAACCCGTACACCAAGGGCGACCTGGTGCTGCCCGAACTCGCTTCGGCGTATCTCGACCGGAAGAACGTGCGGCCTGGGATGCTGCTTCCGGGTGATCCGGTGGTGCGCGCGTTCGCCTCGATCGGGTGGTCGTGGGGTGGCTCCTGGACCGACCCGAAGGACCGCATGCACTTCTCCGCGACCGGGAATTAGCGGAGGCCGGAACCAGTTCAGCCAAGCGAGAACCACACGAACAAAGGATGACAGCGTGCCGCACTACGACCTGGTGATCGTCGGAACCGGATCGGGCAACTCGATCCTCGGCCCGCAGTTCGCGGGGCTGAAAACGGCGATCGTGGAGAAGGGCACCTTCGGCGGCACCTGCCTGAACGTCGGCTGCATCCCGACCAAGATGTTCGTGTACGCCGCCGACGTCGCCGCGACGCCGTCGTTCAGCTCGCGCTTCGGCGTCGACGAGGAGCTGACCGGGGTGCGCTGGCCCGACATCCGCGACCGCGTGTTCGGCCGTATCGACCCGATCGCCGCCGGTGGCGCGGAGTATCGCCGCAGCCACGAGGACAACGCGAACGTCGACGTCTACGAGGGCGAAGGCCGGTTCACCGGCACCAAGACGCTCGCCGTCACCTTCCCCGACGGCCGCACCGAGACCCTCACCGCCGACAAGTTCGTGCTGGCCGCGGGCGGACGGCCGGTCATCCCGGACATCCCCGGCCTGGCCGAGGCCGGTTTCCAGACCTCGGACACGGTCATGCGGCTCGACGAGCTCCCGAAGCGACTGGTGATCATCGGCAGCGGGTTCATCGCCTCCGAGTTCGCGCACGTGTTCTCGTCGCTGGGCGTGCGGGTCACGCTGGTCGCCCGCTCCGGCGCGATGCTGCGTGGCGAGGACTTCGAGGTCAGCGAGCGCTACACCGAGCTGGCCGCGGCCAAGTTCGACGTGCGCCTCAACCGCAAGACCGTGCGGGTCGGCCGCGACGCCGACGGCATCTCGGTCGAACTGGAAGGCCCGGAAGGCGCGGAAACCGTTGCCGCGGACGAGATCCTCGTCGCCATCGGCCGCAAGCCGAACTCGGACCTGCTCGACGTGACGGCCACCGGCGTGGCGCTGCGCGACGGCGGCTACGTCGACGTCGACGAGTACCAGGAGACCAACGTCGAGGGCATCTACGCGCTCGGCGACCTCTCGTCGCACTACGAGCTCAAGCACGTCGCCAACCACGAAATGCGCGTGGTGAAGCACAATCTGCTCAACCCGGGCAACCGGATCAAGTCCGATCACCGCTTCGTGCCGCACGCCGTGTTCGGCTCGCCGCAGATCGCCTCGGTCGGCATCACCGAGCAGGAGGCGCTGGAGCGCGGCGTCTCGTACGTGAAGTCCAAGCAGGACTACGCGGGCATCGCGTACGGCTGGGCGATGGAGGACACCTCCGGCTTCGCGAAGCTGCTGGCCGACCCGGCCACCGGGCAGCTGCTGGGCGCGCACATCATCGGCCCGCACGCGCCGTCGGTGATCCAGCCGCTGATCCAGGCGATGAGCTTCGGACTGGACGCGCGCACCATGGCGACCGGCCAGTACTGGATCCACCCCGCCATGCCGGAGCTCATCGAGAACGCGCTGCTCAACCTGCCGCTCGACTAGGCCATGAGAAGATGAACCGTGGTCGTGATGGTGCGTTTGCTGGGAGAGGTGGACGTACGGGCCGGTGACCGGCCGCTCGCTCTCGGCACCCCGCGCCAGCGGTGCATCATCGCGGTACTCGCGCTCGAAGCCGGCCAGGTGGTCACGGCAGACCGCCTGGTCGAGCGGGTTTGGGGCGCCGATGTCACGCCGCGGACCCGGACCACCTTGCACGGCTACATCTCCCGGCTGCGCTCGGCGCTGGCCTGCGCCGACGGGATCACGCTCACCCGCCGCTCCGGCGGGTACGCGCTGACGATCGACCCTGAGCTGGCCGCGGTCGACCTGTTCCTGAGCCGCGAACTGCGCGCGAAGGCCCGCGCCGACGAACAGCAGGCGCTGGCTTCGCTCACCGAAGCGCTCGAGTTGTGGCGCGGCGAGGCGTTGACCGGGCTGACCGGGGATTGGGCCGAGACCGAACGCGAGCGGCTGGAGCGGGAACGGCTGGCGACCTGGCAAGACCTCGTCGACGCCAAGCTCCGGCTGAAGATGGGCGCCGACCTGGTGGTCGAACTGGCGGCCCGCGCCGGCGGACGCCCGATGGACGAACGGACGGCCGGGCAGTACCTGCTCGCGCTGCACCAGGCAGGGCGTACCGCCGACGCGTTGCAGCACTACCAGGTCATCCGCAGCCTGCTCGTCGAAGAGCTCGGCGTGGATCCGTCCGCCCCGCTGCAGGAGGTGCACCGGCAGCTGCTGGCCGCCGAGCCGCCCGAGCCCCCGTCCCGCAACTGCCTGCCCCGCGACCTGCCGGACTTCACCGGCAGGGAAAGCGAACTCGCCCGGCTGCTGGCGTCGGCGGGCGACCGCGCGACCGTCCACACGGTCGACGGAATGGCCGGGGTCGGCAAGACCGCGTTCGCCGTCCACGCCGGTCATCTGCTGGCCGACCGGTTCCCGGACGGCGTACTCTTCGTCGACCTGCAGGGCCACAGCGCAGGCAAGACCCCGCTGACCGCGGACGAGGCGCTCGACGTCCTGCTCGGCCAGCTCGGCGTCGCGGCGACCGGTGACGCCAAGGCGCAGTGGCGCGCGAAGACCGCGGGGCTGCGGCTGCTGGTCGTCTTCGACAACGCCGTCGACGAGCCGCAGGTCGCCCCGCTGCTGCCCGCCGGTCCCAGCCTCGTGATCGTGACGAGCCGGGCCAGGCTCCCGGATCTCGCCGGCGCGCGGCCGTTGTCGCTGGCCGTCATGCCGGAGGAACAGGCCACGGCGTTCTTCGCACGCCTGGTCGGAGCCGACCGCGCGGCCGCCGAGCCCGAGGCCGTGTCGAGCATCGTCCGCCTCTGCGCCGGTTTGCCGCTCGCGCTGCGTTTGTCGGGCGCCAGGCTGGCGCACCGGACGGCGTGGCCGATCGCCTATCTGTCGACGCAACTGGCCAACGCGCGCTGGCGGCTCCCGAAGCTGTTCGCCGACCGCGAGGTGGCGCTGGCTTTTCGCATGTCCCACGAGCACCTGCCCGCCGCCGACCAGCAGGTCTTCTACGCGCTGGGCAGGCACCCGGGCGCCGACGCGGACACCGCGGTGCTCGCCGCCATGACCGGCATGCCGGTGGACCAGGCGGACGACGCGTTGCAGCGGCTGGTCGACGTCCACCTGGCCGAGGAACCCGTGCCCGGCCGCTACCGCCAGCACGACCTTCTGCGGCAGTACGCGCGCGGTCTGTCCGACGACCCGCAGATGACCGAGAAGATGCTCGACCACTACATGACCGCCGTCACGGAAGCCGCGAGCCACCTCGAAAACACCGGCACTGAGGCCGAAGCGGCCCGCGCTTGGCTGCTGGCCGAGCGCGGCAATCTACTGGCCGCGACCCGCAGCGCCGCGGCCGAGGGCTTCAGCGACTACGCCTGGCAGCTGGCCATCTCGTTCTGGCACTTCGTCGGCCGCAACCTCGCCGATGACCCAATCGAACTACTCGAGCGCGGCCTCGCAGCGGCGCGAGAAACGGCCGAGGGCGGCGAAGGCTTGTTAAGCACGCTGCTCGCTTTGGCGCATTGGTCCGCGGGCCACACCTCGCGTGCTTTCGATCTGCTGACCGCCTCGGCGAAGCAGCACGACAACACCGAGGCTCACGCCCACACACTCGCCTTGCTCGGCCTGATCCACCTGCAACGCGGCGCACACGACCAAGCGACCCACCACGCTCAAGCGGCTTTCGACGAGCTGGACGGCCTCGCGCAGCTGTCTCCACTCGGCATCGACGCCAAGATCATCACCTTCTGGACCCGCGGCGTCGTCCACGGCTTGAAAGGTGAGCACGAGGCCTCGCTGACTTATCTGCGCACGGCTTACGCCCTGTGCGAGGAACTGGGCCAGCTCAGCCCCAACGACCATGTGCTCACGGCGCTGGCCCGCAGCCTGATCGCGCTCGACGCCGCCGACGAGGCACTCGGCCATCTCCGCCAGGCACTCGTGCTGCGGCAGCGCATCGGCGACCGCGCGGGCGAAGCCGAAACCCTGATCCTCATCGGGGCGGCGCACCGGGTGGCCGGGCGCTCTTCGGAGGCGATGGAACCACTGCGCGCCGCCGTGGCCATGCTCGACGACGCCCGGCTCCAGGCGTACGCGCGGATCGAACTCGGCCGGGCGCTGGAGCACGGGGCGAGCGAGGAGTTCGAGGCCGCGCTGGCTCTCGCGGTCCAGGGAGATCACCTGCACGAACAAGCGCAGGCGCATCGTGAACTCGCGCGCGTGCTCGGTGATCCTCGGCTGGCCGAGCAGCACGAGCTCGCGGCGGCCGCGATCTCCGCTCGGCTGAACCTGAAATGCCCGGCCTCACTGCCCAACCTGCGGCCTGCTGGTTGGTGAGGCATTGGGGCCGTGAGTGTTGCGGCCGGTTCTAGCCCAATGCCGGGTCGTTAAGGGTCGGGCAGGTTGGTCGAGCCCGCTACTCGGCGGGTGCCGCGGGGGTGGTTCAACGTTGCGAACGGGGCGTTCGCAACGCTGAGCGACACATACGCCCCGTTCATTCCGTCCACCCACCCCACAAAGCGGGTAAATGCGACATTGCGAGGCGCAATCCCGGGCGTTGTGAAGGCTCCCTTCCCCCAGCCGGTTTGGTGAGGGCCTCCCTCACCAAGGTGGGTCGTCAGGTGAGTTGATCTTCACGAGAGGAAGAATCTGGCCGCTGAGCGGCCAGATTCTTCCGTTCGCTCCACGCTCGGCTCGCCCAGGCGCCGGCCTAGCACAGCTAGGTCTCGCGTCATGGCGCGGCCAGAGCAGGTCAGGCTTCAAGGGGTCGTGCTGGGACCCGTCCCAACCCGATCACGCCAAGCTGCGCCGGTATCCACGATCGGGAGGAAACCCATGGGGCTGACCACAATCGCACTGGCGACCGCACTGGCCGCGAGCCTGCTGGCGGTGAGTCCGGGCGACGCCTGTCCCGCCGATGTGCCGCCGCCCGTGTCCGGGCGGACGCTGACCGTCGGGCCAGGCGGGCAGTACTCGACCGTGCAGGCGGCGGCCGACGCGGCGAACCCCGGCGACAACGTCAAGATCGCGGCCGGGACGTACAGCGGCGGCTTGACGATCAAGAAGAGCGGGGCGCCGGGGAAGTACATCACCTTCTACGGCGAAGGCGGCGCGGCCGTGATCAAGGGCAAGAGCGGCCTCGCGCTCGGCAAGCAGTCGTGGCTGCGGTTCAACGACGTGACCGTCGCCGGGTCGAGCCGATTCGGCGTCTACGCGGACGGCGCGCACGATCTCGTCTTCCAGAAGTTCGGGATCGACGGCTCGCAGGACGGCGGGCTGGTGCTGATCAACACCGCGAACGCCGTGATCGACGGCTGCGACATCCGGGGCACCAACGCGCGCGGGACCTCGGCCGATCATGAGGCGATGAGCCTCGGCGACGGGTCGCACGACATCGAGGTCAAGCATTGCCGGGTGCATGACAACGGCGAGGAGGGCATCGACGTCAAGTACACCGAAAACGCCCGGATCTCCATTCACGACAACGTTTCCTCGAACAACCGCGGCCCGAACATCTATGTCGATTCCGCGTCGGGCGTGGAGATCTACAACAACGTCGCCAGCGGCACCAAGAACAACACCAAGGCCGGGATCGCGCTGGCCGTCGAGGACTATTCCGAAACCAGGAAACTCGGCAACGTCAAGGTATACAACAACGTTTCCTACGGCAACTCGCAGGCGGGCCTGAGCATTTGGGTCGAGTCGAGCGGCGTCATCTCGAACGTGCAGATCATCAACAACACCTTCTACGGCAACGCGAAAGGCGCGCTTTCCTTCGACGGCGACAAGTACGCAGGCGTGAACGTCCTGCGTAACAACATCTACGCCGAAGGGAACTTCACGCACGAGGCGTTCACCAGCGACCACAACTTCGCGGGTGACCCCGGTTTCGTCAATCCGCGTGCGGGTGACTTCCACCTGAAGCCCGGTTCCGCCAAGGCCGTCGACCAGGGCTCCGCCACCGGGGCACCGGCCTTCGACCTCGACAACAAGCCGCGTCCCGCCGGAGCGGGCCACGACATCGGCGCCTACGAGATGTAGCGGCGGCGGCCCGCCAGCGCGCCGAAGGTCATCTGCAGCACGAAGACACCCAGCACCATGGCGAACGGGATCGTCCAGCCGTGGGTGAGGTCGTGGAGCAGGCCGAACAGGAACGGGCCGAGCGCGGCGAGCAGGTAGCCGATGCCCTGCGCCATCCCGGACAGGCGGGCGGTGTCCTCGCCGGTGCGGGCGCGCAGGGCGATCACCGTGAGCGCGAGCGAGAAGACGCTCATCCCGATGCCGACCAGGATGCTCCACAGCAGCGGCGAGTACCCCGGCGCGACCATCAGGCCGACCATCCCGGTGAAGCCGAACAGGCCGAGCCCGACGATCCAGAGGCTCTGGCTGCCCTGGCGGGCGGCGAGCGCCGGGATGGTCAGGCTGATCGGCACCGCGAGCACCGAGACCAGGCCGAGCAGGAACCCCGACTCGGTCTTGGACACGCCCGCGTCCATCAGCACCTCGGGCATCCAGCCCATCACGACGTAGGCCAGGAACGCCTGGAAGCCGAAGAACAGCGTGACGATCCAGGCGAGGCGGTTGCGCAGCAGCGACTGGCCGCTGCCCGCCGGTCCGGCGGCGACCGCCTCGCCCTCGGTGCGGCGGCGTGCGGCGAAGAACCAGACGGCCAGCGCGATCACGCCGAGCAGCGCCCAGCTGGCGAGCGCGGGGCGCCAGCCGCCGAGCGCGTCGTCGATCGGCGGGGTGACGCCGGAGCCCAGCGCGCCGCCGAGTTGCAGGGCGGCGGTATAGATGCCGGTCATCACGCCGATGCGGGCCGGGAACGAGTCCTTGATGACCACGGGCACGAGCACGTTGGCCAGCGCGATGCCCGCGGTCGCGACGAGCGTGCCGCCGAGCACGACGTACGGCCCGTCGAGCACGCGCAGCACGAGCCCGGTGCTCAGCACGGCGAGCGCCAGCCCGATGGCGGCGCCGATCCCGAACCGGCGCGAAAGCCACGGCGCGGCGAGCCCGGCGCCCGCGAAGCAGAGCCCTGGCAGCGTCGTGAGGATGCCGGCCCAGACCGCCGAAGCACCCAGCGAACCGCGCATCTCACCGAGCAGCGGGCCGACGCTGGTGATCGCAGGCCGGAGGTTCAAAGCGGTCAAAACGACCGCGACGCTGAGAAGCAAGCCTCCGGCGAGCACGGTCCGGCGACTGTCTGGGATCGGTTCTACAACGCCCTCGAGCTCGAGTTCGAGGCCACGAGAGGTGCTTGATTCCCAGGAGTACACGGTCACACCAGCCACTATGACAGACATGGGATGATTGGACGATCAAATGTGACCGCATCATCATCCCGTCACATGGCCCTGGCGTCCACCGCTAACGTTGGCCAGACTGTTCAGTTGCAGTCAGTGAACCGCTCACAAGGCGAGGAAGGGATTACCGCTGTGCCTCTGGCCACCACTCGACGGGCAGGCCTGGTAGACCAGGTCATCGAGCAACTGCGCGAAGCAGTAACCAAAGGAGAGTGGCCGATCGGGCAACGGATCCCCACCGAGCCCGAACTCGCTACCCAGCTCGGCGTCGGCCGCAACACGGTCCGTGAAGCCGTCCGCGCGCTGGCGCACAGCGGACTGCTCGAAGTCCGCCAAGGCGACGGCACCTACGTGCGCGCCACGAGCGAGGTCTCCGGCGCGGTCCGAAGATTGTGCGGCACCGAACTCCGCGAGGTGCTCGAGGTCCGCAGAACCCTCGAAGTCGAAGGCGCCCGCCTCGCCGCCTCGTCCCGTACCGACGAAGACGTCGCGAAACTCTTCGCACTTCTCGATCAGCGGGACATCGAACAGTCCGAAGGCCGCTGGGACGACTTCGCGCGCACCGACGCCGAATTCCACTTCACCGTGGTCCACAGCGGCCACAACGCGCTGCTCACCGAGCTCTACCGCGGCCTGACCGAAGTGGTCACCGCCAGCGTCGCGGCGACATCGAACAAGCACCCCGACAACGCGCAGGAGATCGAGCACCGCGGCCTCGCCAAAGCGATCGCGGATCAAGACCCCGCCCGCGCGGCCGCCGAGGCCGAGGGCTTCCTCAACGAACTCCTCGCCGGCATCGCCGACTAAAAAAATCCCAATGTGGCATTCGTCAGGTTCGAGCTGACGAACGCCACATTGGCGTGCTGAAAACTGACCAATGCCGCATTGGGATTTTTTTACCGCGGCCAAGGGCTCGTCACGGCAGGGTGAGGATCTCCGCGCCGTTGTCCGTGACGAGCAGGGTGTGCTCGAACTGGGCGGTCCACTTCTTGTCCTTGGTGGTGACCGTCCAGTCGTCGTCCCAGATGTCGTAGTCGATCGTCCCGAGCGTGATCATCGGCTCGATCGTGAACGTCATCCCCTTTTCGATCACCGTGGTGACCGAGGGCTCTTCGTAATGCAGAACGGTCGGCGCGGTGTGGAATGCCGGGCCGACGCCGTGGCCCGTGAAATCCCGGACGACGCCATAACCGAACCGCTTCGCGTAAGCCTCGATGACGCGCCCGATCACGTTCAGCTGGCGGCCTGGCCGGACGGCCTTGATCGCGCGCATGGTCGCCTCGTGAGTCCGCTCGACCAGAAGCCGGGCCTCCTCGGAAACGTCACCGGCGAGGAACGTCGCGTTGGTGTCGCCGTGCACGCCGCCGATGAAGGCGGTGACATCGATGTTGCAGATGTCGCCGTCCTCGATCACGGTCGAGTCGGGGATCCCGTGGCAGATGACCTCGTTGAGCGAGGTGCAGCACGACTTCGGGAAATGCCGGTACCCGAGCGTCGACGGGTAGGCGTGGTGGTCGAGCACGAACTCGTGGATCACCTTGTCGATGTCCTCGGTGGTCGCGCCCGGCTTGACGGCCTTGCCGCCCTCCTCCAGCGCCTGCGCGGCGATGCGGCTCGCCACGCGCATCTTCTCGATCACCTCGGGCGTGCGCACGCCGTTGCCGGTGTCCCGTTTCGGCGCAGGCTTGTCCACGTACTCGGGACGGGCGATGCTGGCGGGGACGGCGCGGCGCGGCGTCTGGACGCCGGGCTTCAACGGGGCACGAACGGACATGCCTCCACCCTACGACCCTTCGCTCAGCCGAGTCCCGCCAGGAACCGGTGTGCGGCCTCGACGGCCGGTTTGGAGCTGCCCGCGTCCATCAGCAGCACGGCGAACGCCAGGTCACCGGCATAGCCGACGAACCACCCGTGCGAGTGGGAGCCGTCGCCGAACTGGGCCGTGCCGGTCTTGCCGCGGACGTCGGGCAGATCACGCAAGCCGGTCGCCGTGCCCTCGGTCACGACCGCGCGCATCATGCCGCGCAACGCGTCGAGCACATCCGGCCGCAGCTGCTTGCCCAGGTTCCGGGTGCCGGTGGTGACGCCGCGCAGCAGCGTCGGCGTCGGCGTGCGGCCGGATTGGACGCTCGCCGCGACCAAGGCCATGCCGAACGGGCTCGCGACCACGGTCCCCTGGCCGAACCCGTTCTCCGCGCGCTGCACGACGTTGTCCGTGGCGGGCACCGAACCGGTGACCGTGGTGAGCCCCGGCAGCGCGAAGTCCGCGCCCAGCCCCAGATCGCGGGCGCTATCGGTCAGCGCGGCAGGCGGGAGGTCGGCCGCGAGCCTGGCGAAGGTGGTGTTGCAGGAGCGCGCGAACGCCTTCGCCAGCGGCACGGTGCCGAGCGAGAACTTGCCTTCGTTGGGCACCACGCGGCCGTTGAACGTGGTCGTGCCGGGGCAGTCGACGGTGCTGTCCGCGCCGACCTTGCCAGCCGACATCGCGGCGGCCGCCGTCACGATCTTGAACGTCGAGCCCGGCGGGAACCGGCCGGTGAGCGCGAGCGGGCCCTGTTCGTCGGCCTTGTCGTTCTGTGCCACCGCGAGCAGCTCGCCGGTCGACGACTGGATGGCGACCAGCGCGGCGGGCGTCTTCACGGAGTCGATCGCCTTCTCCCCCGCCGCCTGCACGTGGCTGGACAGCGTGCTCGCGATCGCGGGCGCGGGTTCGGCCGGCTTCGCGTGCAGCTCGGCGACGTCGATGCCCATCGAGCCGACCGTCACCACCCGCCAGCCCGCGTGCCCGGCGATCTGGTCCTCGACCATCGACCGCACGGCGGGCAGCACCTGCCTGCCGAAGTCGCGCTCGACGGGCAGCAGGCGTTCCTGCTTGCTGAACCGCACGCCGGGCAGGTCGTAGATGACGGGTTTGACGCGCTGGTAGTCGCCTGCCCGCAACGACACCACCGCGTAGGCCGCCGTGGGGTTCTGCGCCTTCAGGCCATCCACAATGGACTTCTGGGTGACCGAGGGCTCGTACTTCGCCAGCGCGGCGGCGAGTTTGCCCGCCACCGGGCCGGGATCGGGCAGCTTCGGGTCCATCAGCACGCCGACCACGGTCCCCGGCTCGAGTATCGGCACGCCGTCGCGGTCGAGCACGGCCGCCAGCGGGGGCGTGTCGACGCGTACGGCCAGCATCTGCTGCGCGCCGAGCTTCGGGTGCAGCACGGTCGGGAGCCAGCGGACCTTCCAGTTGTCCTCCTCGGAGAACAACTGCGCGCTCGCCTGGTACTGCCACTGCCTGCCGTGCCCGAGATTCCAGTCGTATTGGAACTTCGCGTCGGCCGTCGTCGAGCCTGCGGGGTTGTGCACTTCCTGCACGGAGGTCGCGAGCGACTGCGGCGCCAGCGCGCCTCTCGCCTGGTCGAGCACGGCCTTCGCGGCGTCGGGAGAGTTGGTCAGCATCGCCGCGCGGGTGGTGTCACCCGAGGCGATCGCACCCAGGAAATCCTTGAGGACGTCCTCGGGGCCCGGCGTTGACGAGCACGCCGTGAGTGAGGCGAGCAGAAGCCCGACGATCAAGAACCGAACCGGCATGCGCGGGATAATGCCTGTTCAGAGCGGTTGTCAAGAACCGCAACGCCGACTCAAAAGAGTACAGTCGCGTACTGGCCGACCTGCTGGAAGCCGACCTTGCGATACGCCGCGAGCGCCGCGGTGTTGTACGCGTTGACGTAGAGGCTCGCCGTCCGGCCGAGGCCGCGGACCAGCCTGCTGACCACCGCGCCGGTGCCCGCGGTGCCGAGCCCGTCGCCGCGGCGGTCCGGGTGCACCCAGACGCCCTGGATCTGGCCGACCGTGCTGGACATCGCGCCGATCTCGGCCTTGAAGACGACTTCCTTGCCCTCGAATCTGGCGAACGCGCGCCCGCCCGCGATCAGCTCGGCGACCCTGGCCCGGTAGCTGACGCCGCCGTCGCCCGCGCGCGGGTCGACGCCGACCTCTTCGATGAACATGGCGATGGCCGCCGGCAGGTAGCGGTCCAGCTCGTCGGGGCGGACCGGGCGGACCAGCGGGTCGCTGGGCACCGCGGGCGGACCGTCGAGCGCCATCAACGGCTGGTCGTCGCGGACCTCACGGGCCGGCCCCCACTCGGGGTTGAGCTCGTCCCACAGCCCGAGCACCTGCTCGGCGGGCCCGACCAGCGAGGAGCAGCTGCGCTGGCGGCGTAGCGCGCGGTCGGCGAAGGAGCGCACCGCGGAGGCGTTGCCACGGAGCGGGATGAGATTGGGTCCGGAAAAGCAAAGCCCCTGGATACGGCCTGCTTTGATCGGGCGCGAATCGGCAGCCCACAGCTCACCGCCCAGGCGCCAGGGGTCCAGACCGGCAACCTCGACTCGGGCGCTGACCATGCAGCTACCCACGGGGTCGGCGGAGAGCGCGGCACGGACCGCCGGAAAGTCCCGATCATCTAGCAGCCGCGCACCTGCAAGCCGCAACACGGTCACCAGAGTGCCAGATGAACGCCGTCAACGGAACGCGAGGGCCCCGACACGCTGTGGCGAACTTTTCGGATGACAAAACGTGACCGCCGGTCCAGAGTCGAATTATGCGAACTCCTGGGGTTGTGAGTAAGCGAATCACTCGAATATCGACACTGGCGCTGGCCTTCGTGGCCGTCGGCGCCCTGACCGACACCGCGGCCGCGACCGGCCGCGACATCGTCCGCACCGAGGCCGGGGCCGTGCGCGGCACGGTGACCGACGGGCATCGGACGTTCGAAGGAATCCCGTTCGCCGCTCCGCCGGTCGGCGAACTGCGCTGGAAGGCGCCACAGCCGGCGCGGCCGTGGACCGGCGTGCGCGACGCGACCAAGCCGGGCGCCCGCTGCGCGCAGGCTCCCTCGGTCATCAGCGCGGGCAGCGAGAGCGAGGACTGCCTCTATCTGAACGTCACCACGCCTGCCAAGCCGTCGTACCGGCCGCGGCCGGTCATGGTCTGGGTGCACGGCGGCGGCTTCACCTCCGGTGCGGGCAGTGACTACGACGTGCGGAAGCTGGCCACCGGCGGCGACGCGATCGTCGTCACCGTGAACTACCGGCTGGGCGCGTTCGGGTTCCTCGGCTACCCGGGACTCGCCGACTCGGGCGTCTTCGGCATCGAGGACCAGCAGGCCGCGCTGCGCTGGGTCAAGCGCAACGCCGCAGCTTTCGGCGGCGATGCGCACAACGTGACCCTGTTCGGCGAATCGGCAGGCGGGTTCAGCGTCTGCTCGCATCTCGCGTCACCGCTGTCGGCGGGCCTGTTCGACCGGGCGATCATCCAGAGCGGGCCGTGCACGCTGACGTGGCCGGACGGCGGGTTCTTCCCCGGTGTCCCGGCAGGATCGCCGTTCACCACCCTGTCCGACGCCGAGAAGCAGGGTGCGGCGACGGGCGCGAGCCTCGGCTGTGCGGACCTGGCCTGCCTGCGCGGGCTGCCAGTGAAGTCACTGCTGCCGCTGCCGATCAACTCGCCCGTCTACGGCACCAAGGTGCTGCCGCTGAGCCCGGCGCAGGCGCTGCGGGAAGGCAGGTTCAACCGGGTGCCGACGATCGCGGGCACCACGCGCGACGAGGCCAGGCTCTTCGTCGCGCTGTTCCCGGACCAGCCGATGACCGAGCAGCGCTACCAAGACCTGTTGAGCGCGGCTTTCGGAGCCAAGGCCCCGCAGGTCGCGGCGAAGTACCCGACGTCGGCGCACGGAAGCCCGGCGATGGCGTTCGCGGACGCGATGACCGACCGGGTCTGGTCTTGCCCCCAGGCCGAGACCGACCGGCTGCTCAGCGCGCGCACACGCACGTTCGCGTACGAGTTCGCCGACCGCGACGCACCGGCGCTCCTGCCGTTCCCGCCCGACATCAAGCCCGGCGCGGCGCACGGGTCGGAACTGCCGTACCTGTCCGACATCGTCGGCGCCGACTTCAAGCTGACGCCCGAGCAGCAACGCCTTTCGGCGCAGATGATCGGCTACTGGACGCGGTTCGCCCGCGTCGGCGACCCGGGACCCCGGTGGCACGCGGGGGTGCTCTCACTCGCGCCCGGCGCGATCCAGCCCGTCGACCTGGCGGCTGAGCACAACTGCGCTTTCTGGGCAGGCATAGGCATCTAGGGGTCGTGAGTGTTGCCGACGGTTATTGCGCGGAAAGCCGAATGTGGCTGGCTGGTGAGGGACTCCTTCACCAAGTCCGGCAGGGCGCCCGCAAGCCTCGGGCGGGCTTGAAGTGAGGGGGCCGTTGGGTGCGTAGTACGCACCTCGGGGGCACCCTCGCTTCACGAGGGGGTCCGCGAGTGGTAGCTCCGCTGCATCCAACGGAGCAGAGTTACCACTCGCCCGCAACCGTCACCGCAAACCCTCCACAGTCACTCTTTCGTGGCCAGGGCGGAAGCAGGCCAAGGTCGCCCAGCACGACATGACACCTTGCCCTTCCGCCCAATAGAACCGCCCGGCAACACTCACGAGTCCTTCTACTAGGCGCCCTTGTAGGTGCCGAAGGTCCAGAGGTTGCCTTCGGTGTCGCGGGCGGTGAAGGCGCGTGAGCCGTAGTCGGTGTCGGCGATGGGGTCGGCGATCTCGGCGCCGGCGCGGACGCGCTCGTAGACCGAGTCGGCGTCGGAAACCACCACGTACACGGCGTTGCCGCCCGCTTTGATCTCGCCGTGGACGCCCGCGCAGTAGGCGGTGCCGCTGAACATCACGCCGCCGCCGTCGGGCCAGCGGATCTCGGCGTGCACGATGTCACCGTTTTCTCCAGGCACCACAAGGGTTTCCGTGAAGCCGAAGACGCCGGTCAAGAATTTCAATGCCGCCGGCGCGTCGTCGTAGCGCAGTGCGGGCCAGATCTCGTTCATGGCTCAAGTGTCGAGCGCGAACACGTCCGAGTCTTGGAGAAACGGGAGCTCTTCGAGTATCCAGGTCCGCGGCGAGCACCCGGCCAGCGCACGCCATTCGTTCGACAGGTGCGCCTGGTCGTAGTACCCGCATTCGACGGCGAGCGAAGCCAAATCCAGCTGTCCGCCGCGCAGCTTCCCAGCGGCGCGCTCGAAGCGCAGCACCCTGGCCGCCTGCTTGGGTGAGAGCCCGACCTCGGCGCGGAACCGCTCGCCGAAGTGGCGGCGGCTCCAGCCGATTTCGTCGGCCAGTGAGGTCACCCGCGTCCGGCCGCCCGCGCCGACCATCGACTGCCATGCCCAGCCGACCTCACGTGACACATCGACCTCGGCGGCCGAAGCGGTCAGCACGGTGTCCAAAATGGAGAATCGCGACGCCCAGTCCGGCGCCGAGCGAAGCCGGTCCGGCAACGACCCCAGCGAGAATTGCTCGAGCCCGACGACCTGCCCCGCCAGCGAAGCCGCCGAGACGCCGAGCAGCGCCCGCACGCCGAGCGGGTTCAGCTCCAGGTGGATGCCCGACTGGAACCGGTCCTGGCCGATCAATGCCGGGCCGACGTGCATGCCGCCGACCATGCCCTGCGTCCGCAGCGCGCCGAAGCCGGCCCCTTCGAGGAGCCTGATCGGCTCGGCCAGGCTGATGATCATGGTCACGTACCGCGACGGAAGTCCACGATGGACTTCCAGGGTGACGCTCTCCTGGGTGTAGCCGACGTACCGCGCGACAAGGTGCCGCACGGCCGGGTGCGGCACCCCCACAGCCCATTCGACTGACACGCGACCAGCGTAAACCGGCCGACCGACAGTTACACCCAGACCAACGCTTCCGAGGGTCGTGAGTGGTACGGCCGGTTTACGTCTCGCGGGCCCCCCCCAACCGCCCG